>JBBKVJ010000209.1:0-16227 GCA_037968375.1 Paracoccaceae bacterium
TCGGGCTGGCGGCAGGCGCGGTGTTCGTGATCTGCCAGATACTGCTGTTCCGCTCCGCCTTCGCGCTCGCCCCCGCCAGTGATGAGGTCGAAACCCTCGCGCGCAGCTATCTCTCGATCAGGATCTGGGGCGCGCCCGCCACCATAGCACTTTTCGCCGTCACCGGCTGGCTGATCGCGGTCGAGCGTACCAAGGGCGTGCTGATCCTGCAGCTCTGGATGAATGGGCTGAACATCGGTCTTGATCTGTGGTTCGTCCTCGGCCTCGGCTGGGGCGTCGAGGGCGTCGCGGTGGCGACGCTGATCGCCGAATGGACCGGCCTGGCACTTGGCCTCTGGCTCTGCCGTCCCGCGTTCAGGGGCGATCAGTGGCGCGACTGGGCCCGGGTCTTCGACCGCGCGCGGCTCAGCCGGATGATGCAGGTCAACGGCGACATCATGCTGCGCTCGATCCTGCTGCACGCTTCGTTCACCACCTTCCTCTTTCTGGGCGCGGGCCTTGGCGATGTGACGCTGGCCGCCAATCAGGTGCTGATCCAGTTTCTGGAAATCACCGCTTATGCCCTGGACGGTTTCGCTTTTTCCGCCGAGGCGATGGTCGGCTCGGCTGTTGGAGCGGGCGCACGGGCCGATTTGCGCCGGGCCGCCGTGATCTCATCGCAATGGGGGGTCGCTGGGTCGGTTATGCTTGGCGTTGCCTTCTGGCTGGCAGGCCCCGCGATCATCGACCTGATGACCACCGCCCCCGGGGTTCGCCTTGAGGCGCGCGCCTACCTGCCCTGGCTGGCCATAGCACCGGTAATCGGCATCGCCAGCTGGATGTACGACGGCATCTATATCGGTGCCACCTGGACCCGCGAGATGCGCAACGCGATGCTGCAATCTGTGGTGGTCTATTCGGTCGCACTGCTGGTGCTGGTGCCCGCCTTGGGCAATCACGGGCTTTGGGCCGGGCTGATGGTGCTGAACATCACGCGCGGGGTCACGCTGGGGCTGCGCTATCCGAAGCTGGAGCGAAGCGTGGGCTAGCTTTCCTTACCGCTTCTTTCGGTTAAAATATCCCACGGGGGGTCGCCATTGGATGCGCCATTGGTTCAAGCCCAATGGTAACGGGGGTGTGACCCCCCCGGCGCTCACAACCAGCGATCCCGCCCGGTTCCCACCGCGTCGCTCACCGACCCGAACCCGTCCCGCTCCAGCAACCCGTCCAGCCCACGCGCAATCCGCGCCGCCAGCGAAACACCCTGATAGACCATCGCGGTATAAAGCTGTACCGCCGACGCGCCCGCGCGGATCTTCGCGTAAGCCTCCTCCGCAGACGACACGCCGCCCACGCCGATCAGTGGCGTCCGCCCTTCGGTCAACCGCGACAGTCTCGCCAGAACCCGGGTCGAGCGCTCGAACAGCGGTGCGCCCGACAGTCCCCCGGCCTCGCCGCGATGTCGGCTCTGCAACCCATCACGCGCCAGCGTGGTGTTGGTGGCGATGATCCCCGACAGACCCGAGGCAAGTGCCACCTCGGCGACATCGGCAAGTTCGGCTTCGTTCAGGTCCGGCGCGATCTTGAGAAACACCGGGATCGGCACCGGCAACACGGCTCGAGCCACCATTACCCGGCCCAAAAGCGCCTTCAGCGCCGCCCGTCCCTGCAGATCGCGCAACCGTTCGGTATTGGGTGACGACACATTGACCGTGGCGAAATCCGCATGCGCGCCGCAGGTCGTCAGAACCCGGGCGAAATCCTCGGCCCGGTTGGCGCTGTCCTTGTCGGCGCCCAGGTTCAGCCCGACGGGAATGCCCTTAGGCCGCGCGGCAAGGCGGCGGGCCATCGCCTCGGCACCGTCGTTGTTGAACCCGAACCGGTTGATCGCGGCGCGATCCTCGACCAGCCGGAACAGGCGCGGTTTCGCATTGCCCGGCTGCGGCACAGGTGTCGCCGCACCAACCTCGAGAAACCCGAACCCGGCCCGCATCATGGGCGCCAGCGCCACCGCGTTCTTGTCGAACCCCGCCGCCAGGCCGACCGGATTCGGCAGTGCCATTCCCGCAAGTTCGACCGCCAGCCGGGGCGAGGTCACCGGCCCCGGCAGCGCCAGCAGCCCAGCACCAAGCGCGTGCAACGCCAGCCCATGCGCGCGTTCCGGATCGAGCAGATGAAAGACTGCCAGACCCAGCCGCTCAGCCAGGCTCACACCACGCCCTCGGGGAAAATATGCCCGGTAGCACCCAGTGGCAGAGATTTGTCCCAGACGACTTCGGCAAGGCGCAGGTCGCGGTAGAGATGTGGGAAAAGCGCGCCACCGCGCGATGCCTCCCACTTCAGCGCCGCGCCCAGATCATCGGCGGCGACCGCAACCAGAACCAGATCGCTTTCCTGCCCGAAGTGTTTCGCTGCGGTCTCGACCACCGTCTCGACGGTCGAGAAATGGATATAGCCATCGGCCAAATCGACAGGCGCGCCTAGGGTTTCCCCGGCGGCGACGAAATCATCCCATTCGGGACGGCGGAAGATCTTGAAGATCAGCATCGAGCCGTCATGCCCTGCGCCCGCGCGCCGGTCAAGCAGACGCATTGGCCGCCCGGAATTGCTGCCCAAACAGCCCGCGCGGACATAAGGCTTTGACTCGCCCCCGGTGCGGCGCAAGACTCGGTGTCAGTCCAACGCAAGGAGAATCGTCCATGACCCGCTCTGCAAGAACCGTTCTGACCGCCTCGGTCGCCGCATTGGCGCTGGGGCTTCCGACACTGGCTGCCGCCGAAAGCGTGAAGATCACGCTGTTGGGCATCGGCGACATCTACAATTTCCAGGAAGACGACGGGCGCGGCGGCTTTGCCCGCCTGAACGCTGTCGCCCGCGCCGAGCGCGCAGCCAACCCCAACACGCTGTATCTGTTCGACGGTGACATGCTGTCGCCCTCGATCCTGTCGGGATTTGACAAGGGCCAGAACACTATCGATCTGACCAATCTGGTGCCCTTCGATCTGGCGGTTCCGGGCAACCACGAGTTCGACTTCGGCCCCGAGAACTTCATGGAAAAGATGGCCGCCTCGACCTATCCATGGGCCGCGATCAACATCACCAATGCTGATGGCTCGGCCATCGAGGGCCTTGGCGGCGTCATGATGAAAGAGCTTGGCGGCGTGAAAGTGGCGCTGATCCCGGTCGCACAGGACACCACGCCGGAAGTTGCCTCGGCCGGCGATCTGGTGTTCCAGCCGACCGTTGAAACCGGCGTCGCTGCGGCCAAGCAGGCGCGCGAGGATGGCGCCGATCTGGTTGTCGGCGTGGTGCAGACCAACATCACCAACGACCGCGCGATGATCGCCAGCGGCGCGTTCGACGTGATCCTGTCGGGCGACGACCACGCCTACGGCACCTCCTATGACGGCCGCACGGCTTATGTGGAAACCTCGATCGACGGGCGTTTCATCTCGCCACTGGACCTGATGGTCGAGGTCGAGGTCGACAGCGACGGCAAGCGCGAGGTCAGCTGGACCCCGATGTTCCGTTTTATCGACACCGCGAACGTGACACCCGATCCCGAAAGCCAGGCCCTGGTCGAACAGTTCGAGGCGAAGCTGGATCAAGAGCTGAATGTCGAGATCGGCACCACCTCGGGTGCGCTTGATTCGCGCCGCAATGTGGTTCGTGGCGAGGAATCGGCGATGGGCAATCTGATCGCCGATGCGCTGCGCGCCGCGACCGATGCGGATCTGACCATCGTCAACGGCGGCGGCATCCGCGCCGACCGGACTTACGATCCCGGCACCGTCCTGACCCGCCGCGATATCCTGACCGAACTGCCGTTCGGCAACGTCACCGTGCTGACCGAACTGCCGGGCACGCAGGTGCTGGCGGCGCTTGAAAACGGCGTCAGTCAGGTCGAGGACGGTGCCGGACGGTTTCCGCAGGTGTCGGGTATCAGCTTTGCATTCGACGCCTCGGCCCCGGCCGGATCGCGGGTGTCCGAAGTGATGATCGGCGAGACGGCGCTTGACCTCAACAAGGTCTACAAGGTCGCTACCAACGATTACATGATGGGCGGCGGCGACGGTTACGGCGCGCTGGGCGGTGGCATGGTCGTCATCGACAAGGGCAACGGCAACCTGATGGCCAATGACGTGATCGCCCATGTCGAGGCTGCGGGCACGGTCGATACCGCCGTCGAAGGCCGCATCCGCAAGCTCGGCCAGTAACCTTCGGGGCCCGGGCTGCCGCGCCGGAATTTTCCGGCGCGGCAGCCGCCACGCCCGCTTGCGCCCATGTGTGGCCGCATCGTTCATACCCTTCCGGTCGAGGCCATGACGCGGCTGTTCAAGGCGGTGCCGTCGAACGACATGCCCCCCGGTCCGAACTACAATGTCTGTCCGACCGACCAGGTCGCGGTCGTCACCTCGGACGACGGACAGCGGCGGCTGCGTCCGATGCGCTGGGGCCTGATCCCGCCCTGGTACAAGACCGCCTCGGACGGGCCGCTGCTGATCAACGCCCGAGCCGAGACCATCGCCGAAAAGCCGGCCTTCCACACCGCGGCGCGCGAACGCCGCTGCCTGATCCCGGCGACCGGATTTTACGAATGGACCAAGGGTGACGATGGCGCCCGTCTGCCCTGGTACATCCGTTCTCGCGATCAGGCGCCGCTGGCGCTGGCAGGGATCTGGCAGGACTGGGACAAGGGCGCGGCGGCGCTGACCACCTGCGCCGTCGTGACGACCGAAGCCAACCGCGCGATGTCCGCGCTGCATCACCGGATGCCGGTGATGCTGGGACGGGACGACTGGCCGCTCTGGCTGGGCGAGGCCGGTCCGGGTGCTGCGCGGCTGATGGTGCCTGCGGACGATGACCTTTTGGCGTTTCACCGCGTCGATCCACGCGTCAATTCGAACCGCGCCAGCGGAGCCGACTTGATCGGCCCGCTTGCGGCGTGAGGGCTCAGCCCACAACCGGCGCCCGTGCCGGCCCGCGCCAGAACCGCCATGCCAGCAGCACGAACGCCCGCACCAGCCCGGTCACCCCCCCCCGCCCGATGCCCTGCCCGCCATAGCCCATCCGGATGCCCAACAGATAGCTGGTCGGCACCCCCACCACCCAATAGCTGACCGCCGCGATGACCATCGGCACGCGGGTGTCCTGCACCCCGCGCAAGAGGCCAAGCACCATCACCTGACCGGCATCGGCCAGCTGAAAGATCGCGGCGACGGCCAGAAGGCCGATGCCGATGCCGATGATCGCCGGGCGGGCCGGGTCGTCGGTGCCAATGAACAGCCCGACCAGCGCTGCGGGCACCGACAGGAACAGCACGACGGTGGCCAAGGCGATGGCCAGCGCGGTTAGGAGGCTGGTGCGGGCGACCAGCCGCAATGCGGGCCTGTCGCTGCGGCCATGTGCCTGACCCGCCCGAACCGTCGCGGCATTCGACAGGCCCAGATGCACCATAAAGATCGCCGACACAATCTCGAGCGCGATGCCGTGCGCGGCCAGTTCCAACGTCCCGATCCAGCCCATCATGAAGGCCGTCGCGGCGAAAAGACCGCCTTCGGCAAGGCTGGTCAGCCCGATTGGCCAGCCGAGGCGAAAGACCGCGACGAAGGCGCTCCAGTCCGGCCGCCAGAACCGTACGAACAGCGTATGGCGGCGCATCGATGGCAGCCAGACGGCATAGGCCAGAACCAATGCGGCGGTGAAGGTCTGCGTCACCAGCGTCGCAATCGCGGCACCCGCGACGCCCAGTTCCGGCGCGCCCCAGTGGCCGAAGATCAGCGCCCAGTTCAGCAGGGCGTTCAACACGGTGCCCGCCACGGTGATCCATAGAACCACCTGAGTGCGCTCTTGCGCCGCAAGATAGCTTTTCAGCACCATCACCGTCAGTGCCGGAAAGATCCCCCAACCGGCGATCCGGAGATAGCTTTGCGCCGTCGCGGAAAGGCCCGCGTCCTGGCCCAGCCCCTCAAGCAGCAGTTGCGAGAACCAGAGCGCGGGCATCACCGCAAGCCCGAACAGCAGCGACAGCCAGAGACCCATCCGGGTGATGCGTCGCACCTCGGTGTCCTGACCGCTGGCGGCAGCAGCCGCCACCATCGGCATCACCGCCCAGCCGAAGCCCGAGCCGACGATGAACAGCATGAAGAACGTCGTGGCGCCCAGGACCAGTGCCGCCAGCGCCTCGACCGAATACCAGCCCAGCATGATCGTGTCGGTGATGTGCATCGCCATCTGCGCGACATGGCTGCCGATGATCGGCAGACCGAGGATCAGCAAGGCCCGGGCCTCGCGGGTCATGAGGGACAAATCGCGCATGGCCCATGCCTCTAATCCGGCGCGGCACCGGGGGCAATGGGCCGGGTCAGGCGGGTTTTACATGACGGGTGTCAGGATGCAGAGAGGTGCCGAGGATATGCTCGGCCTTGTGGATCACATGGCTTGCCTGACCCACGATCAGGGGATCGGGGGCATGGGCGATCCTTAAATCCTTGTCGGGGTAATCGAGGGCGTGCAGGAAATGCAGCATGCAGTTCAGCCGTGCGCGTTTCTTGTCATCCGACTTGATGATCGTCCAGGGCGCATCGGCGGTGTCGGTGTAGAACAGCATTGCTTCCTTCGCCTCTGTATAATCGTCCCACCGGTCCAGCGAGGCCTTGTCGATCGGCGACAGCTTCCAGCGCTTCAGCGGGTCAGTCTCGCGCGATTTGAACCGGCGCAACTGCTCGTCGCGGGTGACCGAGAACCAGAACTTGAACAACCGGATGCCGGAACGGACCAGCATCCGCTCGAACTCGGGCGCCTGGCGCATGAACTCCAGATATTCGGGCGGTGAGCAGAACCCCATGACCCGCTCGACACCGGCGCGGTTGTACCAGGACCGGTCGTAGAACACCATTTCGCCCGAGGTCGGTAATTGTCCGACATAGCGCTGGAAGTACCACTGCCCGCGCTCTTCGTCGGTCGGCTTGTTCAGGGCGACAATGCGGGCGCTGCGCGGGTTCAGATGCTCCATGAAGCGCTTGATCGTGCCGCCCTTACCCGCCGCATCGCGGCCCTCGAACAGCAGGGCAAACTTCTGCCCGGTCTCCTGCGCCCACAACTGCACCTTCAGAAGCTCGGCCTGCAGCTTGGCCTTTCGCGCCTCATAGGTCCGTCGCGACAGCCGGTCGGCATAGGGATATTCACCGGTCTCGAATGCCTGGGCCACGCTGATCTCCGACGGGTCCGGGACGGGCGCGTGGGGCGAGACCTCAGCCGGTGCTTTCGAAGGCGGCTTTACCGATGCGTCAGCCCCGTTGGGTTTTGCTGTGTTCTGCAGTGCAGCGTCTGCATTGGCCATAATACGTCTCTCCCTGTTTCACGCGCGAGTTTAGGTGCACCTGGGCAGTCACGCCTTGACTGGTGTCAAATCTGGTCCCTTTCCGCACGCGGTGTGGCGCGCTATGGCTGTGACGGAAATCACCGCTTCGAAGGAATGCACCATGACCACGATCTACGGCGTCTACCGCAGCCGCGCCTCGCGCAACTACTGGCTTGCCCGCGAGCTTGGCATCGACGTTGCCGAAGTGCCGGTGATCCAGGCCTACCGCCTGCCCGATGCCACAGCCCCGGACGCGCCGCTTAACACCGCCTCGCCCGCGTTCCTCAAGGTCACGCCGACCGGCGCGATCCCGGCGATGGAGGATGACGGCTTTGTGCTGACCGAGTCGCTGGCGATCAACCTCTACCTTGCCAAAAAGCATGGCGGGTCGCTGGCGCCGAAGGACGCGCAGGAAGACGCGTTGATGACGCAATGGGCGCTTTATGGGGTGAGTTCGATCGAGGCGCCCGCCCTCGCCATCCTCTACGCCCATGCTGAAAAGCGCGAAGCGACGCCCGCGGGCAAGGTCGAAGTGGCCGAGGCGGCCGAAAAACTGCGCCGACCGCTGAAGGTGCTTGACGCGCATCTGCAGGGCGCGAGCCACCTTGTCGGCGGCCGCTTTACCGTCGCCGATATCAATATGGCCGAATGCCTGCGCTACGCGCAGTCGCATCCGACGCTGGTGGGTGAATTCCCCGCACTGGAAGGCTGGCTGAAGACCGCGCAGGCGCGACCGGCTTTTCAGGATATGTGGGCGAAGCGAGCGGTAGAACCGGCGTGAGGCGAGCTTGAAATTAACCTCTGGAATGTATCCTGAAATACATACTCCAGTGGAGACCCGATCATGACCCGCCTGCTGACCAATCACATCGCCACCATAACCGAAATGCGCGAGCCGCATAAGGTGCTGGAACGCTCGGGCGGCAAGCCTGTGGCGATCCTCAAGAATTCCGCGCTGGTGGGATATTTCGTTCCCGCCGACGCAGTGACGGGGTTGGACGGGCATCGCTATGCGACGCGCGAAGAGGTGATGGAAAGCCTTGCTCGCACGCAAGATCGCGCTCAACCCGTTCTGGATTATCTGCGCGACAAGTAGAAGCAGGCGATGACTTACATTATTCTGTCGGCCGATTTGGTTGACGCAATCCACGATGCCGTCCTCAATCCCGGCGAACTGACCGGACGTGCCCGCGACAAGTCGCTTGACGGTGCCCTCGCACGGGTTGAAAACCGGCTATCCTACGGCATGATCGCCGATATTTTCGATCTTGCCGCGGCCTATTGCGTCGCTGTCGCGCAAGGTCACTGCTTCAACGATGGCTACAAGCGCCCCCGCGTTTCGCGTCTTGCAAACCTGTCTTGACCTCCACGGTCTTCACGAACCGAAGCTTGCGGAAGACGAAACTGGCCAGATCATCATCCGCGTCGCTCAGGGACTGATCGACGCGGTCGCATTGGCCGAGTGGTTGCGCGACCACGCCTGACGCCTACCAAATCTTGCCCCTTGAGGGGCGTCATGGTCTAATGGTGCCACAAGCCAAGAAAGAGCAGCCCAATGTCCGCCCCAATGCCCGCCGGTGACATTTTCTCGCGCCAGCCCGACACCTACGATGCCTCATCCATCGAGGTGCTGGAGGGGCTGGAGCCGGTCCGCAAACGTCCCGGCATGTATATCGGCGGCACTGACGAACGGGCGCTGCATCACCTTGTGGCCGAGGTTCTCGACAATGCGATGGACGAGGCGGTGGCGGGGCACGCCACAAGGATCGAGGTCGAACTGCACGACGACTACGCCGTAACCGTCCGCGATAACGGGCGCGGCATCCCGGTCGATCCGCACCCAAAGTTCCCCGGCAAATCGGCGCTTGAGGTGATCCTCTGCACGCTGCATTCGGGCGGCAAGTTCTCGGGCACGTCCTACCAGACATCCGGCGGGTTGCACGGCGTCGGCGCCAGCGTCGTGAACGCGCTGTCGGATTCGATGGTCGTTGAAGTTGCCCGCAACAAGGAGCTGTACGAGCAGCGCTTTTCGCGCGGCATTCCCCTTGGGCCGATCAGGAAACTCGGGCCAACTCCGAACCGGCGCGGCACCACCGTCACCTTCCACGCCGATGAAGAGATTTTCGGCCATCACCGCTTCAAACCCGCGCGTCTGCTGAAAATGGTCCGCTCCAAGGCCTACCTTTTCTCGGGCGTCGAGATCCGCTGGAAATCGGCCATAGACGATGGCGAAACACCCGCTGAGGCGACGTTCCACTTCCCCGGCGGCCTCGCCGATTACCTTGCCGAGGGCCTGCAAGGTGCAACCACCTATGCCGAACGCCCCTTCGCCGGAAAGGTCAGCTTTCAGGAGAAATTCGGCGAACCGGGCTTTGTCGAATGGGCGATCAACTGGACCCCCTCGCGCGACGGTTACCTGCAAAGCTACTGCAACACCGTCCCCACACCCGAAGGCGGCACTCACGAGGCCGGATTCTGGGCCGCGATCCTGAAAGGCATCCGTGCCTACGGCGAGCTGGTCGGCAATCGCAAGGCCAGGGACATCACCCGCGATGACCTGTCCAGCGGCGCCTGCGCGCTGGTCTCGTGCTTCATCCGCGACCCGGCCTTTGTCGGTCAGACCAAGGATCGGCTGTCCTCGGAAAGTGCCGCCAAGATGACCGAGGGCGCGGTGCGCGACCATTTCGACAACTGGCTGGCGGCGGATACCAAATCGGCGGGCGCGATCCTCGATTTCGTCGTGCTGCGCGCCGAGGAACGGTTGCGTCGCCGCGCCGAAAAAGAAACCGCCCGCAAGACCGCCACCAAGAAGCTGCGCCTGCCCGGCAAGCTGACCGACTGCACCTCGAAAACCCGTGAGGGGACAGAGCTGTTCATCGTCGAGGGCGACAGTGCCGGAGGCTCGGCCAAGGCCGCACGCAATCGAGAAACTCAGGCGCTGCTGCCGCTGAAGGGCAAGATCCTGAACGTGCTGGGCGCCGCCTCGGCCAAGATGGGCCAGAATACCGAACTGTCGGACCTCTGCGAGGCTCTGGGCGTCAGCATGGGCACCCGTTTCAACGTCGACGACCTGCGCTATGACAAGATCATCATCATGACCGACGCCGATGTCGACGGCGCCCATATCGCCGCGCTGCTGATGACGTTCTTCTTCACTCAGATGCGCCCGCTGATCGACAAGGGGCATCTCTATCTGGCCTGCCCGCCCTTGTATCGCCTGACGCAGGGCGCCGAGCGGCTCTACGTCGCCGACGATGCCGAAAAGGAACGCATGCTGGCCAAGGGGTTGGGCGGTAAGGGCAAGATCGACGTCCAGCGCTTCAAGGGCCTGGGCGAGATGGACGCCAAAGACCTGAAGGACACCACGATGAACCCCGCAACGCGCAAGCTGATCCGGGTGAATATCGTCGATGAGGTGGCGGGCGAGACCGGGGACCTGGTCGAGCGCCTGATGGGGAAGAAGCCGGAGCTGCGGTTCCAGTATATCCAGGAAAACGCGCGGTTTGTTGAGGAGTTGGATGTTTGAGGCAAAAGAAATCTCAAAATTTAACTAAATGTTGAGGGTTCGTCCGTTCTCTGATCTAGTTGCGGTGTTCTCAAGAGGAAGGGCAGAGAATGTCAAAATCAGCCTCTGACGATCTGAAAACCTTTCTTGATGGACAGCGGTTTGCCACCGTGATGGCCGACCCGCCGTGGCGTTTTACGAACCGGACGGGCAAGATCGCAC
Organism: Paracoccaceae bacterium; assembly: GCA_037968375.1. Classification (GTDB taxonomy): domain Bacteria; phylum Pseudomonadota; class Alphaproteobacteria; order Rhodobacterales; family Rhodobacteraceae; genus CANNFR01. Next base: position 11,070 of record JBBKVJ010000209.1, read on the forward strand.
CCGAACACAAGCGTCTAGCGCGCTATCCGACGATGGAACTAGATGAGATTTGCGCGCTTCCGGTGGCAGAACATCTTGACGACACTGCGCATTGTTACCTTTGGGTGCCGAATGCACTTCTTCCTGATGGCCTCAAGGTGCTTTCGGCATGGGGGTTCGAGTACAAATCGAACATCATTTGGCACAAAGTGCGCAAGGATGGCGGCTCCGACGGTCGTGGCGTGGGATTTTATTTCCGGAATGTGACCGAAGTCATCCTCTTTGGTGTGCGGGGGAAAAACGCGCGTACACTGTCCGCCGGACGACGTCAGGTGAATCTGTTCGGCACACGTAAGCGCGAGCATTCGCGCAAGCCGGACGAGCAATATGACATCATAGAAGCTTGCAGCTGGGGGCCATATCTCGAATTGTTTGGTCGGGGACGACGCAATAACTGGACGGTATGGGGCAATCAGGCTGACGATGATTACAAACCCACTTGGGACACATACAAATACAACTCGGGCATGGCTGCCGAATAATCATGACTGATGACGAAGATGACGATCTCGACCTCTCCGATCAGATTTCGGCAGGCAAGGTTGCGGATGAAGCGCAGGCCGTAAAGTCGTTCTTTTCAGACCATATTAATGAAAGGTTTGAAATTCACAGCTACCGCAACGCGGCCGCCGTTCTCGCAGGAAGCCAGAAAGAGGCTTTTTCTGAAATCACTAGGGCGCTAGAAGCGTTTTCGATTTCGCAGACTATGATCCGTACCCCGGGCGGCAGTAAGGGGCCAATTGCGCGCTATGTAGACACGCTATTTGGCGATGACTGGCTCGAAACCCGAATATCTGCCGACCTTCACGTTAAACTGCTGCACGCACGTGAGAAAAACCGAGTCCTTTCGGAATATTCCCGCGAAGGATTTCTTGACGGGCATCGGATTGATTTCGTCAAAGGTAAGGTGGCTCTGGATCTAGAGTGGAACAGCAAGGACCAGACATATGATCGCTATCTATACGCTTTTTCTGCGTTCTACGAAGCAGGTGCGATTGATGTGGGCGTGATCCTGACAAGAGGGAACTCGCTGGACAACACATTTTTCCGAGGGCTCGGAAAGGTACTTAAGAAAGACGGGGCCGAAGGCTTGGAAGGAGTCGTCAAAAAGTTTGGCGCTTCGACCACGTGGATGGGGAAACTGCTGTACCGTCTTGATGCTGGCCGAAATGGCGGCTGTCCCGTTCTGGCGGTAGGCATCACCCCGGCCTGTATCACCAAAGACTAACACCTCGCCGTTTCAGCACACGTAGGGCGGGCAATCTGCTTACCTCCCCACACCAAATTTCTCAAGTTAACGGATTGCCCCCATACTACCGGCACCCGCGCGGCCACACTCATCACTTACACTCGCCCCTATCCGCCGAACCCATTCCACCCTCCCCAAAGTTAACAAACCCTCACTCGCCCACCCATAACCCATTGAAATCCCTAAAGCGGCCAAGGTGTCCACATGTGTGACGCCCACTCCACCCCACTACCCCCGGTCCACCTTTCGTTCACCAAATCGGCCTATGCCGGTTCTCGACCCGAACGAAAGGACCGATCCCATGTCAGACATGCAGATGCCCGACCTCAACAGCGCCGCGATCTCGGATGTGGCGATCGCATTGATGGGGTTCCAGCGCACCAAGCAAATCACCCCTGCTGCGCGCGATGCGCGGATGTCGGGCGATCCGACGCGGTTGGCCGCCGAAGCAAGGGCAAGGCGTGACGCGATCTTTCAGGGCGCGGTTGCCGAGATCTACCGCGAATACCTGCCGCTGCGGGCGTTCCTGCGCGAAAACGGCATCGCCCCCGGCCATGTCATAGACATCGGCTGCGGCCAGGCGATCAACGATGTTTTCCTGGCCGAAGATTTCGGCTGCCGGTTCACGCTGGTCGATATTGAGAACACCGATGCGCAGTATCACGGCTGGTCCGATACCGGCGCGGGCTATGCCAGCCTTGCCGATGCGAAGGCGCTTCTGGTCGATGCGGGCACGCCCGATGCCCAGGTCGACACCTTTAATCCACGACGCAACCCGGACGCTGTCGCCTGGCTCAAGGGCGATCTGGTGACCAGTCTGTTCTCCTGCGCCTTCCACTATCCGATTACCGAATATCTCGACCTGTTTTGCGACACCGTCGCGGCAGGTGGCGCGGTGGTGCTTGATTTCCGCAACCATTATCTGCGCCGGAACCCGGTTGAGGTGCAGCGGCTGCTGGCAATGGGCGAGGCCCATCTGATCGAGGCGCATGAGAAATCGAAGCGCCTACTGATCCGCCGCTAAGCCCGTCGGCGCTGGTGCAGCACCGACAACCCGCCCGACCGCGACAGCAGCATCGACAAACCTACCAAGCCCTGATCACAAGGTAAGCATCAGGCGCGTACTTTCGATGCCCTCAGCCGAAAGATGGCCGTCGCGCAGCCTTTTTGGTTTGAGCTTTCGGCATAACGCCGCCGCCGACGCTCCGGGGCATGCGGGGGCCGCAGCCGCCATGAAAGTTTTTCCTTTACATAAACTGATTTCATGGGGGCGAGGTGAGGGATGGGGAGGCTACGATGGGTTTGGGCACGTTTCAGCAAGGGACCGCGCCCGTCATCTGAAAGATCACCTGCGCCACCGGAAATATCCCGCCATTACCGGCCGAAAGCTGCGTCAGGTCGGGTGGCAACACCGTCAGGATCGGCGCCATGCGTCCGTCGCCGCGCCCCTCAACCCCATGGCACGCCGTGCAGTAGGTGGCGAATATCTCGGCGCCCTCCATCGCATCGCCGGGTTCAATGTCCTGCGCCAAGGCCGGGGCAGCGCAAAGCAGAACGAAAAGAGCAAGGATAGGTCGCATCGGGGCCTGCTGCGGCAGGGGTTCACCGGCAGAATGCCCAGTCGCCCGCACCAAGGCTTGGACGCGTATCAAGACCCTGTTCTTCGCAGCACCTTCCGCCTAGCCTCGCCGCCACCAACGCAAGAGGCCGCGATGATCCCCGAGACGTTCCGCTATGCTGCCGTCATGCTAGCCGCCGGGATCGGTATTCCGATCTTGGCCGCACTCAACGCCCAGCTTGGCGCCCGCATCGGGTCGCCTGCCGGTGCCGCGACGATTCTCTTTGTCGTGGCGTTTGCGGGTGCCGTACTGACGCTGATCGTCACCTCTGGCCCCGGCGCCCTCGCCCGCGCCCCAGCGCAGCCCAAGCACCTGTTTCTCGCCGGACTTCTTGTTGCCTTCTACGTGATCTCGATCACCTGGATCGCGCCAAAATTCGGCGTCGGCAATGCGGTATTCTTCGTGCTTCTGGGGCAGTTGATCTCGGCCGCGCTGATCGACCATTACGGCCTGATGGCGTCCCTGCCGAAACCGATCTCGATGACCCGTGCGGCAGGGATCGCGGTGATGGCTGCTGGGGTTCTGCTGACACAAAAGGCCTAGTGGAGCGGGCCTTCGTCGGTCTGCGGCACCTCGTCGTCGTCGGTCTCGTCGGTCGGGATCACATAGGACCCGGTCAGCCAGCGCCCCAGATCGACGTCCGCGCAGCGGCGCGAGCAGAACGGGCGGTATTTCTCGTCCGCCGGTTTGTGGCATATCGGACAGCTCATCACAGGGCTCCGGCCAGCGGCATCCGTTCGCGTTTGCGTTGCAATTCATAATGCCCGATTGGCGTCCAGCCGACCAGCGCGGTGTCGATCGGATCGGCCTTGAAGGCCGACCGCAACGCCATTTCCACCGCCCGGCGATCCTTCTTCGGCATCGGCGCGAAATCGACCGTAACCTGCCCGCCCAGACCGCGCAGCCGCAACTGCCGGGGCAGCGCCTTGGCGGCGGCAAGGTTGGCCTTCTGCGCGGCGGCAGGCGAGGTATCGCCGCCGGTGTTCACGTCCACCGCCACCAGCGCCCGGGTCGGTTCGACCCAGATCGCAGCACCCTGGCCAAGCTGCACTTCGGCGCCCCGCAGCACGTCCAGCGCGTCCAGCACAGCATGGTCGGCAAAGGCGGTGGGCCCGGTCGCGACCTCATCCGGCAGGGGCTCGGCCCAGTCACGCCAGGCCAGATCATGCGGCCCGGGTGCGGCAAACAGGAATTCCGGCTCGCGGCCCTCTTCCGACAGGATGCGCACCGCCAGATCGCGCATCAGGGCGATATCCTTGGCGATCTCGGCGTCGCCTGCCTCGGCGGCGGCAGAGCGCAGGATCAGGCCCGCATCCACACCGTCCATTGCCTTGCCGGCAATCTGGTGCAGGCGGGCGCGGGCATCCTCGTCGCGAATCCGGCGCGAGATGTTCAGGCCCGGTGCATCGGGGGTGACGATGGCGAAGCGGCTTTTGAACAGCAGCCGCTGGGTGACAGGCAGGGCCTTGCCCGGCTCGGCGTAGCCGGTAACCTGAACCAGCAGCGCCTCGCCCGGGCGCAGTCCTTTCGCCTCGCGCAGGAAGGCGCGCTGGCCTTCCGGCAGGCGCAGGAAGACACCGCCCTGGCCCTTCATCTGCCGGTCGACGACCGAACGAAAGATGGCGCCGGGGCCGGGTGGGGCATCCTCGGCCCCGTCGATCAGCAGATCCTCCAGCAAGCCATCGACGATCAGCGCCGCGGCGTCACGCGTGCCGATCTTCGACAGGGCGATTACCCGGCCCTTCACGAGGCTACCCCGGCGGCGTTGAGGAGGCCCGCGGTTTCGGCCAGGGGCAGACCCACGACGGCGGAATGCGAGCCTTGCAGCCAGGGGATGAACGCCGCCGCGCGACCCTGAATGCCGTAGCCGCCGGCCTTGCCCTGCCATTCGCCGCTGGCAAGGTAGGCCGCGATCTCGGCCTCGCTGAGGCGTTTCATCTTCAGAACGGTCTCCACCTCACGCTCCCACAGTTTGTCGCCCTTGCGGACCGCGACGGCGGTAATGACCCGGTGACGGCGGCCCGAGAGGCGGCGCAGGAATGCCTCGGCCTCATCGACGCTTTGCGGTTTGCCGAGGATGCGGGTGCCGATACAGACGGTGGTGTCGGCGGCCAGCACGGCCTCGTCGGGCGCGGCCTCCACCGCCATCGCCTTTTCGCGCGCCATCCGGCGGACGTAGGGACGCGGCGCTTCGGCCCTTTGCGGGGTCTCGTCGATATCGGCGGGACGGACGGCGTCGGGGGTGATGCCG
>JBBKVJ010000210.1:0-3331 GCA_037968375.1 Paracoccaceae bacterium
TCCTCGATCCGGTCGTCGGCGCCAATCAGAAAAGCCGGCAGCGGCAGCGAGGCCCAAAGGGTTTCGGCTTCGATCTTCATGCCGCCAGCGCCTGCGCGTCTAGTGCCTGCGGCAATCGCTCCAGAACGCCGGCGGGGCTGTCGGCAGTCAGGATCTCGCGGCGCAGGGCCGGATCGGTGGCCGCACCATCCATATACCAGCCCAGATGCTTGCGTGCCGTCTTCAGGCCCAGATCGCGCCCGTAGAAGCCGATGATGGCCTCATAGTGCTCGGCCACCAGATCGGCCAGCGCCGCCCCCTCGGGGATCACCGGCATCGACGCCCCGAACAGCCGGTGCGCGATCAGTGCGGGCTGCCAGGGCCGCCCCTGCGCGCCGCGCCCGATCATCACCCCATCCGCGCCCGACGCCGCCAGCGCCGCCTGTGCGCTTGCCGGATCGGTGATATCGCCATTCGCCAGAACCGGGATCGTCACCGCGTCCTTGACCGCGCGGATCGCGGCCCAGTCCGCAGCGCCCTTGTAGAATTGCTGGCGCGTCCGCCCGTGGATGGTGATCATCTGCACGCCCGCCGCCTCGGCCTGCCGCGCCAGTTCCGGCGCATTCAGGCACGCGTCATCCCAGCCCAGCCGGGTCTTCAGCGTTACCGGCACCTTCACTGCCGCCACCACCGCCTCGATCAGCCGCAGCGCATGTGGCAGGTCGCGCAAAAGTGCCGAGCCGGACCAGCCGTTCGTCACCTTCTTGGCCGGGCAGCCCATGTTGATGTCGATGATCCGCGCGCCCAGCCCCTCGACCAGCTTTGCCGCCTCGGCCATCCAATAGGGCTCGCGCCCGGCGATCTGTACTGCCGTCGCGGCCTCGCCCAGACCCAGCTCGGCGCGTGCCCGCGCCAAGGGTTGCGCCTGCACCACCTCCTGACTCGCGACCATTTCCGACACCACCAGCCCGGCCCCGAACCGCGCCACGATGCGGCGAAACGGCAGGTCAGTGATTCCGGCCAGCGGTGCCAGTGCCACAGCCGGAGCGATCTGGATATCTGCCAACCGAATGGTCACTTGCCTAATCCTTGTGCGCTTACAATCTGGTAGCGCTGCTAACCCGTGGATGCAATGCAGCGGCGAAGGCAATCGCCGACCAGACAGGAAGTGCCTAATAATTAGGCATATTTGCCGGTGCATTTCTCCCGTTGTCACCTTCGGCATCACGTCCTAAAGACGAGATATGACAGTTGCCGCTCTCATCGTCGCCGCCGGACGCGGCACCCGCGCCGGGGATGGCGTGCCCAAGCAATGGCGACAACTGGCCGGAATGAGTGTCGCAGAACGCGCGTTAAGAGTATTTGACGCGCACGTTAAAGTTGATAATCTCACGCTCGTGCTCAACTCTAATGATACCTCCGGTGCAGATTGGCCGAAATCGCCGCAGGCCGATCTGGTCACCGGTGGCGCCACCCGTACCGCCTCGGTCCGGGCCGGGCTTGAGGCGCTGGACGGCCGGTTCGACCATGTCCTGATCCACGATGCCGCCCGCCCGCTGGTGTCGCCCGCACTGATCGACCGGGTGCTGGACGCGCTTGCAACGCACAGCTGTGCCGCACCGGGGCTGCCGATTACCGACACGCTCTGGCAGGGTGTGGATGGCATGGTCATCGGCACCTATCCCCGCGACGGACTGATCCGCGCGCAGACACCGCAGGGGTTTCGCCTGGCCGATATCCTCGCCGCCTACCGGGCGCATAGCGGCGAGGCGACCGACGATGTCGGCATCGCCCTTGCCGCCGGACTTGACGTTGCCATCGTCCAGGGCGACGAACGGAACCTGAAGATCACGACGGCCGAAGATTTCGACCGCGCCGCACTTTATCTGGGGCAATAGATGGATATCCGCACCGGAACCGGCTTCGACGTGCATGCTTTCGGGGCCGGCAACCACGTGACGCTGTGCGGCATCGCGGTGCCGCATGATCGCGGTCTGGTCGGCCATTCCGACGCCGATGTTGGCATGCATGCGCTGACCGATGCGATCTACGGCGCGCTGGCCGAGGGCGATATCGGCCGGCATTTCCCGCCGTCTGACCCGCAATGGAAGGGCGCCGCCTCCGAGACCTTCCTCAGCCACGCCGCCACAATGGCGAAAAAACGCGGATTCGGGATCGGCAATTGCGATATCACGCTGATCTGCGAAAACCCGAAGATCGCCCCGCATGCTGCTGACATGCAAGAGAAACTTCGGCTGATCCTGGGGGTCGATCCGGGCCGGATCAGTGTCAAGGCCACGACCTCCGAAGGTCTCGGATTTACCGGCCGCGAAGAGGGTATCGCCGCGATGGCCACTGTCACCCTGATCGCGCCATGACGCGGCTCATCACCACCTTCCTCTACGCCGGGTTGATGCGCCCCGCGCCGGGCACCTGGGGCTCGATCGCGGCCCTGCCCGCGGCCTGGGCGATCCATTCGCTTGGCAGCTTTCCGGCGCTGGCGATCAGCACGCTCATCGTGGCGCTGGTCGGCTGGTGGGCCACCGCACGGGCGCTGCGCCACTCCGACGACCCCGACCCCTCCGAGATCGTCATCGACGAGGTCGCGGGCATGTGGGTGGCGCTTCTGCCTGCCTCTGCCGGTGCCTGGTCTCTGGGCTATCATGCCCTGGCGCTCTGGCCCGGCTGGGTGGCGGCGTTCGTCGCATTCCGGCTGTTCGACATCTGGAAACCCGGCCCGATCGGCTGGGCCGACCGCCAGCACGGCGCGCTGGGCGTCATGCTCGACGATCTGATCGCAGGCCTGTTCGCAGCAGTGATGGTGACCGTTTTCGCCCTTGTCGCGCATGGGCTGATCGCCCTGTGAGCCGCGCCGCCGATCTGGTGGCACTGGCCCGCTCCAGGAGCACCCTGATCGTCACCGCCGAAAGCTGCACCGGCGGAGGTGTTGCCGCCGCGATCACCGATATCGCAGGCGCCTCGGATGTCTTCGACCGCGGCTTCGTCACCTATTCCAACGCTGCGAAACAGGCGGTGCTGGGCGTCCAGAGCGCCACACTCGACGCGCACGGCGCGGTCTCGGAACCCACCGCGCGCGAGATGGCCGAAGGCGCGCTGGCGCGCTCCGACGCCCGGATCGCAGTCTCGATCACCGGCATCGCAGGCCCCGGCGGTTCGGACCACAAGCCCGAAGGCCGGGTCTGCTTCGCCGTCGCCGCCAGATCCCGCGCCACAGCCAGCGAAACTGTCGAGTTCGGTGCCCCGGGTCGCGCCGAAGTTCGCGCCCGCGCCACCGATCACGCGCTCGACCTGCTGATCGCCGCCCTCAGCTAATCACTGGCACAGCTTTCAT
>JBBKVJ010000211.1:0-8419 GCA_037968375.1 Paracoccaceae bacterium
ACCTAGCGCGGCGGCGGGGGGGCTTCAATCAGACGCGCAGCGCCAGCCGGGTGGCCAGCCAGGACAGCAAGATCACCCCGAAATCCATCAAGATCAGCGGCCTCAGCGCCACAACATCGTCGACGGCGAACGGATAGGTGAACAGCGCCAGACCCGACAGCGCCCCGGGCAACGCGGTCGCCGCCAGCGCCAGCATGTTGTTGGCGAAATGAAACCCCATCGCGGCGCCCAGACTGCCGGTCCGCGCCGTCAGATCGGCGGCGGCAACCGCAAAGGCAAACGCCAGAGCCGCGAACCAGAGCGCGTTCTGACCTGTTTCGGCAGGAACATAATGACCAAAGGCGAACAACGCGCTGGGCAGCAGCATCCAGACCAGCGGCGAGCGGAACCGCGCGGCAAGCTGGCTTTGCAGATAGCCGCGAAACACCACCTCTTCGGCACCGGACTGGATCAGGATCGCCACTGCCGTCAGCGGCAGAAGGACGATCCAGTTCCCGAAGGCAAGGCCGCGCTCAAGCTCGTAGCCCTGCGGCAACAACAGCCACAGCGCCGCCGACAGCAGGGCCAGCGCGCGCACGGTCAACAGGAAATCCCAGGTCGCCTGCCCGGGTGGGCCGAAAAAGCTGAGCCATCCGCGGGAATGCAGCGGGCGCGCCAGAATGGCCGGGCCAACAGCCATGAACGCAAAGGAAGCCAGCAAGATCAGCGCGCCGCGCGCGGTGTCGCCCTCGGCCACTTCGTCGATCAGGCTTTCGGCGGCGCCGGGCTCGTACAGGCGCGCGATGGCACGCACCAGCATCTGCAACAGCGCCACGTAAACCGCGATCGTCACCACCAGACCCAGTAGGGTGCGCCAAAGCGCAGCACCCTGCCGTGCCGGTCCTGCCATCGCTTCGTGACGCTCGTAGCCCATCGTGCCCTCTTGTTTCGCCCAAGCTATCCGGGCGCCGTGGTGCCTTCAATCAAGCTTGTGCCGCCCCGCCCCGTCGCCTATTCCGGGGCCCGAGCCAGACCCCCGAGCCGGACCCCCTGGAGGATATCCATGACAAACGCCCGCTTCGACAAGTCGATACTGCCCAGCCGCCACGTCACCGAAGGTCCGGCCCGCGCCCCGCAGCGCAGCTATTTCTACGCGATGGGCATCACCGAAGAAGAAATCCACCAGCCCTGGGTCGGCGTCGCCACCTGCTGGAATGAGGCGGCACCGTGCAACATCGCCCTGAACCGTCAGGCGCAGGTCGTCAAGCATGGCGTCAAGAAGGGTGGCGGCACGCCGCGCGAGTTTACCACGATCACAGTGACCGACGGCATCGCGATGGGCAACGAGGGCATGCGGTCGTCGCTGGCGTCGCGCGATGCGATTGCCGACACGGTGGAACTGACCATGCGCGGCCATTCCTACGATGCGCTGGTCGGCCTTGCGGGCTGTGACAAAAGCTTGCCCGGGATGATGATGGCGATGATCCGGCTGAATGTGCCGTCGGTGTTCATCTATGGCGGGTCGATCCTGCCGGGCCGTCTGAATGGCCGCGATGTCACCGTGCAGGACGTGTTCGAAGGCGTCGGCAAGCACCAGGCGGGTACGATGTCGGATGCCGAGCTGGATATCCTCGAACGCGTCGCCTGCCCGTCGTCGGGCGCCTGCGGTGCGCAGTATACCGCCAACACCATGGCCTGCGTCAGCGAGGCAATCGGTTTGGCGCTGATCAACTCCTCGGGCGCGCCGGCGCCTTACGAATCGCGCGATCAGTATGGCGAGGCCTCGGGCGTCGCGGTGATGAACCTGATTGAGAAAAACATCCGCGCCCGCGATATCGTCACGCGCAAGTCACTGGAAAACGCCGCCCGCGTCGTGGCCTGCACCGGTGGGTCGACCAATGCCGGCCTGCACCTGCCCGCAATGGCGCACGAGGCGGGGATCGACTTCGATCTGTTCGATGTCTGCGACATCTTCCACGACACGCCTTATTTCGTGAATCTGCGGCCCGGTGGCGAGTATGTGGCGAAGGACCTTTACGAGGTCGGCGGCGTGCCGGTGGTGATGAAGGAACTGGCCAAGACCGGGCTGTTGCATCTGGATTGCATGACTGCCTCGGGGCGGTCGCTGGGCGAGGAACTGGAAGAGATCACCGGCAAGGCCGATGGCCGCGTGATCTATCCGGTCGAATCCCCGATCACCAAGACCGGCGGTGTGGTTGGCCTGAAAGGTAATCTTGCCCCCGAAGGCGCCATCGTGAAGGTGGCGGGGATGACCGAGGCGGAACAGGTGTTTTCCGGCCCGGCGCGGGTGTTTGAATGCGAGGAAGACGCGTTTGCCGCCGTCAAGGCGCGCGATTACAAGGAAGGCGAGGTCATCGTGATCCGTAACGAAGGCCCGAAAGGCGGGCCGGGGATGCGCGAGATGCTGGCGACGACGGCCGCACTTTCGGGTCAGGGCATGGGCAAGAAGATCGCGCTGATCACCGATGGCCGGTTCTCGGGTGCGACGCGCGGCTTTTGCGTGGGTCATGTCGGGCCGGAGGCGGCGGTGGGCGGGCCGATCGGCCTTCTGCAGAACGGCGACATGATTACCCTGAACGCGGTCACGGGCGAGATTTCGGTGGGCCTGAGCGATGCCGAACTGGCCGACCGCAAGGCGCTATGGACAGGCCCGCGCGAGACGATCTATGCCACCGGTGCGCTGTGGAAATATGCCCAGCTTGTCGGTCAGGCGCGGGACGGTGCGGTGACCCATCCCGGGGCCAAGGATGAACGGCACGTCTATGCCGACCTTTAGCCTGCGCGGCTTCGCCGCTATTTTGCTGATTGCGCTGGCGGGCTGTGTCACCACCGGCGGCACTGCCCCGCAAAGCATCGCGGTCTCGCAAGGCGTGGTGACCATCGTCGGGCCGCGCGGCTATTGCGTAGATCGAGGGCTGTCGCGTGACGGCGTGGATGAGGCCTTTGTCGTCCTCGGCTCGTGCGCAGCATTGTCACGCGGCGCTCAGGCGGCATCCGACACGCCGGTGGTGCTGACCGCCTCGATCTTGGTGGCCCCTGCCGCTGCCCGCACCTCGCCCGACGATCTGGAGCATTTCGTGCGATCCGGACCGGGCCGGGCGGCGCTGGCACAATCGGGCGAGGCGGCAGCGGTCGAGATTCTCAGCGCCCGCCGAGAGGGTCAGGTTCTGCTGCTGCACCTCCGCGATCAAAGCACCGGAGGGGCTGTGCCGGGGACCGACAGCGCCTATTGGCGCGCGATCTTCGGCCTCGGCGATCGGGTCGTCACCGCCAATGTGCTGGCCTTTGCCGACCGGCCGATCTCGCGCGATGACGGCTTTCGGCGGCTGGCCGAGTTCGTGGCCCGGATCAAGGCCGCCAATCCCGCCGCTTTGTCGCCGTCTTGATCGGTTAACGAATTCCCCCGATGCTGACGCCAGATAGTTCCACCGCACGAGGTGCCATGCCGCCGCCTGCAATCCGTCTTTTCGACCGTCTGGCCGAACGCCGAACGCTGCGTCTCTGGTCCGGTGCCGCCGGGGCGGCGCATGCTGCCGATCTTGCGACGCTGAAAGGCTGGCGCACCCGCGCCCGACGCCTGCGGCGCGCGCTTGACCGGGTGCTGGATATCGCCGACGGGCGTTTGGCGCTGCCGCTGATCGGCTCGGACGCGATGAACCGTCCGCTTGGGGCCGATTGGCTGTGGCGCCCGGGCTATTGGCGCGATCCGGTCAGCCCGCGCGGCTTTGCGGGCACCGGGCGGCGCACCGATATCGGCGACGGGATCATGTTGTTCCACGATTGCCCGCTGGGCCAGATTGCCCTGAGACAGAACCGCAACCGCCGCGCCGCCGATCTGGCGCCGTTCGGCCTGGCGCTGGAAGTGTTCGAATTTCAGGGCGGGTTCCTGTCGCTGGCCATCGACCTGCCCGCCACCGCGACCGAGGGGCTGACCCGTCGCCACCTGTTTCGCGCCGAGTTCGATATCGAGGTTGAACGCCCGCTGACCTTCTTCGCCCGGCTGAACGTCAAGCATGGCCCGAATACCGAGCAGGTGCAGATGCATGTGCCGCTGAACCAAGCTGCGGCCACGGCCGAATTCGACCTTGGGATCGCCAATATCAACGAGGCCCGGGTCGAGAAAATCTGGCTTGACCTGATTTTCGAGAAACCCGGCATGAACGCGGTCCGGCTGCGCGATCTGACGATGAGCCGCCGCCTGCGGGCTGAGTTGTAGGCGCGGGCGATGGCAGAGATGACATTGACAACCTTGGGGATTCGCGCGGGCGTCTGGCATGGCCGGATCGGTGGTGTGCCCCAAGCGCCCGATATCGAGGTGACGCATCTGGGTACGGCGCTGGAGGGGATGGCGCTGCGCGAGGATGGCGCTGACGGTTTCGTTCTGACGGTGCCGGTTCCGCCCGAGACGATTGGCGACGGCATCCAGACCTATCTGATCACCGACCGCAAAACCGGCACCCGTCTGGGTAGTTTCACGATTGTCGCGGGCGAGGCGCTGGACGCCGATCTGAGGGCCGAACTCGACCTTCTGAGGGCCGAACTCGACATGTTGAAACGGGCCTTCCGACGCCTTGCGGCGGGCGAAAGCTAGACGCGGCTGCCGGTCAGGCGCCTTTGCCCGGTCTCGGCAGCGCTTCGATCAACGTCTCGAAGGAATAGCCCGAAGCGACCATGCAGGTCGGGCCGCCGGCTGTGGTAAGGGTGATCGTCCAAGTGCCGGTCTCGGTCGAAGCGAAGACCTCAAGCATCGCGTTGTCGGCGGCAAGCCCGATCGACTGCCGGCTTTCGCCATAGCTTGAGGCCAGCCTTTCGACCACAACCTCGCGCGGGGCGCAATTGGCCTGCGCATGGGCGATATCGGTGGCGGCGATCAGGGCCGCGAAGCCGAAGGATAGTACAAAGAATTCTCTGCTCATCTGTCATGTTCCTCTGGCCCTGGCGGGGCCGCCGCCCTGACCTTTGATCCGTCTCTCCTAGGCCCGGCCAGACCGCGCTCCCGATTGTCCGATGGTAAAATTCTGCGCCGCGAGACCGAATAATTGGTTACTGGCACGTTCACCGCGTCGGGGCATGACCAAGCCCTTGTCACAGCACGATTTCTGCGATGCGGCATCGCGGCCCTTGATCCTGTGGTCAGGGTCGGTGAGGGTTCGCGGGCAGGACTGCGGGAGAGAATCAGATGGACGCAACGCTCAGACCCTGGCGCTCGGTGCTGTATATCCCGGGTTCGAAACAGCGGGCGCTGGACAAGGCACGTACGCTGCCCGCGGATGCGATCATCTTCGATCTGGAAGATGCCGTGGCCATCGGTGAAAAGGCCAGTGCGCGCAAGGTACTGCGGGCGGCCATAACCGCAGGCGGACATGGCGCACGGGCCAGGTTGGTGCGGGTCAACGGCCTTGATACACCCTGGGGGCAGGATGATGTGGCGGCGTTCCGGGATGCCGGTATCGACGGCCTGCTGCTGCCCAAGGTCAATTCCGCCGAGGATGTCGCCGCCGCCGTTAAAATCGCCCCCGGCCTGCCGATATGGGCGATGATGGAAACCCCGCTCAGCGTTCTGAACGCCGCTCGGATCGCTGCGGCGCCGGGGATGGCGGGCTTCGTGATGGGCACCAACGATCTGGCCAAGGACCTCGGTGCGCGGTTCCGGGCGGATCGGCTACCGCTGCTGACGGCTTTGCAGCAGTGCCTTCTGGCGGCCCGGACACACGGTCTGGTCGCGGTCGATGGCGTCTACAATGCCTTCAAGGATGCCGATGGCCTGCGTGCCGAATGCGAACAGGGCCGCGACATGGGGTTTGACGGCAAGACCCTGATCCACCCCGATCAACTGGCCACCGCCAACCAGGCCTTCGCCCCGTCCGAGGCCGAGATCGACCTCGCCCGCCGCCAGATCGCGGCATTTCAGGTGGCCGAGGCCGCAGGCGAAGGCGTGGCCGTGGTCGATGGCCGGATCGTCGAGAACTTGCATATTGTCACCGCCCGCGCGACGCTGGCGAAGGCGGATGCGATAGCAAAGTTGGAACGCACATGACCCTCCTGATCCTTGGCCTTCTGCTATGGTATGCCGGGCATTTCTTCAAACGCGCGATGCCCGATCTGCGCGCCGGGATGGGCGACAGGGGCAGGGGCGTCGCGACGGCGCTGATCCTTGCCGGTGTTCTGGCGATGGTGGTCGGCTATCGGGGTGCTGCGACATCGCAGGTCTGGTTCCCGCCCGGTTTCCTGATCCACGTAAACAACCTGCTGGTTTTGATCGCGTTCTACCTTTTTGCCGCCAGCGGCGCGAAAACCGCGATCACCCGCAAGATCCGCCATCCGCAGCTGACCGCCTTCATCCTCTGGTCGGTGGCGCATCTGCTGGTCAACGGCGATCTGGCCTCGGTGGTGCTGTTCGGGGCGCTGCTGATCTGGGCCGTGGCCGAGATTGTCGTTCTGAACCGCGCCCAGCCAGACTGGACACCTGCACATCCGGTGCCGGTGAAGAAAGAGGTCACCGCCGTGGTCGCGGCGCTTGTCGCCTTCGTCGTCGTGGCCGTGATCCACAGCTGGATCGGCCCGTCGCCGTTCGGGGGCTGAGGCGATGCAAGCCTATCGCCTGTTGAGCGAAGACGACACATCGGCCTTCTGCCACAAGGTGACCGAGGCCCTCTCGAAGGGCTGGCAGCTTTACGGCTCGCCCGGTTATGCCTTTGACGCGGCGTCCGGAAAAATGCGCTGCGCGCAGGCCGTGACGAAAGACGTCGACGCCGCCTATTCCCCCGACCTCAAGCTGGGCCAGCTATGAGCAAGACCAACAAGGGGCGTTTCTTTGAGGATTACCGCGTCGGCGAGACCATCGCCCATGCCACACCCCGCACGTTATCTGGCGGCGAACGCGCCCTGAATCATGCGCTTTATCCGGCACGCCACGCCTTGCATTCCTCCGACGAATTCGCCCGCGCCTGCGGCCTGCGTGCGTCCCCGTTCGACGATCTGATCGTCTTTCACACGGTGTTCGGCAAGACCGTCCCCGATATCTCGCTGAACGCCATCGCCAACCTTGGCTATGCCGAGGGCCGCTGGCTGTCGCCGGTCTGGCCGGGCGACACGCTGACCGCGACATCAGAGGTGATCGGGCTGAAGGAGAACTCGAACGGAAAGTCGGGCATCGTCTGGGTCCGCACCACGGGCCGCGACCAGACCGGGCGCCCGGTTCTGGAGTATGTGCGCTGGGTGATGGTCCGGAAGGGCGACCCGGGCGCAGCGGCGCCCGCCGCCTACATCCCGGAGATCGCGACATCCGTCGATCCCTCGTCGCTGATGATCCCGGCGGGGCTGGATTTCAGGACCTATGACTTCGCGCTGGCGGGCGAGCCGCACCGCTGGGGCGATTACGCGGTCGGCGAGAAGATCGACCATGTCGATGGCGTGACCGTGGAAGAGGCCGAGCATATGCTGGCCACGCGGGCCTGGCAGAACACCGCCAAGGTGCATTTCGACGCGACCCAGCGCGAGGATGGCAAGCGGCTTATCTACGGCGGCCACGTGATCTCGCTCGCCCGTGCGCTGTCGTTCAACGGGCTGGCCAATGCGCAGATGATCGTGGCGATGAATGGCGGCGCCCATGCCAATCCGTGTTTTGCGGGCGATACGGTGCGGGCGTGGAGCGAAGTTCTGGACCGGGCCGAGACGACGGCGCCGGGGGTCGGCGCGCTGCGCCTCAGGTTGGTGGCGACGACGGGCCAGCCGCTTGAGTTGCGGGGCACGGATGACAAATACCTGCCCGAGGTGCTGTTGGACCTCGACTATTGGGCGCTGATGCCACTTTAGGGTGCTTTTTCGCCTGCCGGCTTGCGCGCCATGAAAATCTTTTCTCCGGGGAGCAGGCCGTGTCGGACAAAAAGCTTCGGCGGCGTCGTAAGTTCAGTCAGCTCAAAGCCAGTCTGGCGGATCATTTTCAGGATGCTGCGCCCATAGATCTGGATATGATCGCCTTGAAGAAAATGCCATTTGCGGTCTTCCCTGCTGGTGATCGAGGCATCTCGATAGGTTTCTTCCCACCCCTCGACAATCGGAAAGCTGAGCGCGGCCAAGCCGCCGGGAGACAGAATGCGAAAAAGCTCGGGTAGCGCTTTGGTGGGCTCAACATGCTCCAGAACATGGTTGCAGATAACCACATCGTAGCTTTCGTCCGGCAGGTCGATCTTTTCGATATCAAGCGTAAGATCGAGTGCGCCGCGCATAATATCTGCTGTCGTGTAGGTTCCAACTTTGTCGCGCACCAGATTCGGGATCGTCGGCTCGGGCGCGAAATGCCAAAGCCGGGTCGACGGGTTCAGGCCCAGCGCACCATTGCGCAGCGCCAGCGCATAAAGGCGATGGCGCTCAAGAGATTTGCATCTTGGACAGAGCGCGCCAAACCGGGGCGGGGTGC
>JBBKVJ010000212.1:0-4110 GCA_037968375.1 Paracoccaceae bacterium
GCAGTGTGACAGTTGGCGGTGGCACCGACGATACCGGCGCGCCGGTCGACGATTGCTGCGGCGTGCGCGCCGGTATCGTCGGTGCCACCGCCCACTGTCACGCTGCCCGACCCGTCGACCGCCTCGGCAATTGCCGCCGCGATCAACAGCAGCACCGCCAGCACGCACAGCACGATCTTCCACCACGGGTCCTGGAACGGCAGGTCGCCGTCCTGACCGGGGAATGGCGGCGTCGGCACCCATTCGTATTTCACCCGCACCGGCAGGTAGCCCGGCGGGCAGAACTGGAACTCATGCGTGTGCCGGATATCGATGTCCGGCAGATCGTGGATCGCCGACCGCTTGCGGGCGCGGCGCTTCTTGTCACGCTCGTGCTTCTCACCCTTGTCGCAATCGGGGTCCTGGTCCTCGCGCGGCGGCTCGTCCTCGCGCTCGGGCAACGTGCCGCGCCCGCAGCAGCAATCCTTGCTGGGCCGGGTCAGCCGCTCGAAGGTCGCACGCATCACCCCTTCCGGCGTGACCCCGACAAAGGCGCCGCTGGCCTCGTCGAAGCTGACACCGAGGACGAAGATCTTCTTGATCACCCGGTCGCGCACGCCGCCATGTTCGACGATGAAACTGACGTAATGCAGCCCCGGCGGACAGGTCTTGAAGTTGGCCGTCCACGACAGCACGCTGGCCGCATTGGCCACCAGCCCGCCGATGAAATGCGTGTTCGGCGTGACCACGATGCCCGGATGCGAGGTGCTTTCTATATAGACCTCGCTGGCCGGAAACCCGCCGGCACCGCCATTCTGCAGGTGGATGTTGATGTTCTGCTTGCCCAGCATGGTGACGAACATGCCGTCGGGCAGCATGAAGCCGGTGAACAGGTCCGACGCGAACGGTCGGTTCGGAATGCTGATCTGGGGCATCTCTCAACCCTCCTTCTTGCGGTCGTGCGGCAGGACCAGAACCGAGGTGCCGCCGACGATCCTGTCGTCGCGGCTCTGCACGATATGGATTAATGCCGGGCCGCCTTCGACGGTGCCGACAAGCGTGTGACGGGTCTTGCGCCCGGCCGCGACCTTGGTCTTCAGGCACGCCTTCTTGGGATCATCGCCGGTTTTCTCCGGGGCGCAGGGGTCGTCGGTGAACGCCGCCCGGGCCAGCTTGCCCGACAGCTTCACGCCCTTAACTGCAGGCCCCATTGTCGCCAGCATCGGTTTCAGCTCGCGCTCGGTGCCGAGCTTCAGCCCGACCTCGAACGCGCCGTCATGGCGCGCGGTGTTGAACACATTGAAGTTGAAGCGGAAGAACCCGCTGGTCAGCGCCATCGCCACCGAGAGGTTGCGTTGCGCCACATGCCGGTCGGTCGGCACGTTGAATTCCGGCGCGGCGGGCAGCGGATCACCCGACGGGTGGAACGCCTCGGCCAGCACGCATTCATGCCCGTCGTTGACGAATTCGGGCACCCAGGGCTGCAGGCACAGCGTGTCGGCCACCTGGCCCGGATCAAGCGTCGCGAACGAGGTGCCGATCAGGTTGGCGGTGTTGCGGTCGAACCCGGTCGAGGGGTCGGCCCAGTAAAAGCGCACCGTCGCATTGGTGGCCGTCGTGGTGCCGTTATTGCGCACCCGCGCCCAAAGAAAGGCGGGGCCGCCGACGATTGGAACGCCAGCAGGGCCCTCCGGATCGCCGCCCGGAACCACCCAGATATCGGGGCTCATCCACCACGGATCGCCGTCGCGTATTTCGAGTTCGATTGGCATGGTTTTCTCCCATTTTCAAGGCCGCAAGCAGCGCCTGAGGGCGGAAAGGAGGACCCGGGTCACACGCCCAACCTGAGGGCAGCCGTCAACGATCCCGAAAAATCTCGGGGCGGCAAATAGCCAAGCTGTCAATTTCCTCGGGCGGAGCATCGCCTCGGTTCAAATCAGACCCGAGGCTCGGCGACCGCGCCACCACCTCTCCCTAAACGAGAAACGGCGCTGAATAACACAATTATAACACGATTCGGACCGTGACGCGATCCACAAGCGACAATTTCGCATCATGCGCGCGGAATTTCGCCGTCAGACCTCGTCGATCCGGATTGCCACCGGGGCTCACCGCCGGTGCCCCGCTCGACAGTGTCACACCGTCGGGGGCGTCACCTATGCGCCCTCTCGTGCCCTGCACACCCTGTCCATCGCCATGACCCTTTCCGTCGCTGCGCTCAGGTGATAGCCAATTTCTGACGTCAGATTCCCGGGAAACGGCGATGAACTCGACTTCGGTATCACCGCTGCAACGTGTCCTGCTGATCGTCGGCGCGGCGATGCTGCTGCCTGCGGTGATTGTCGTCGCATTCCTGTTCCGCGATTTTTCGATGCGCGAGCTTCGCGCCGTCGAAGCCGAGGCGCTTGAGGCCGCCGATCTGCTGGTCGTCCTTGCCGATACCCGCGCCGAGGCGGATATCTCGGCGCTGCGCGTGCTGTCCACATCGCGCTATTTCGCCTCCGGCGATGCCCGTGCAGGCGCCGCCCGCGCGCTCGACGCGCTCAACCTCATACCCGGCTGGAACGCGGTCACGCTCAGCAATCCGCAAACCGGCGAGACGGTCTTCGAAGTCTCGCGCAGTGGCATCATCTTCGATCAGCGAACCGCTCCGGCGCATAGCGATCCCGGCTCGATGGCAAGCTTTGAAGGCGTCGTGCGGGATGGCCCCTATTGCCCCTGCGTTTGCCTGAATGTCCAGGTTCCGAACTTTCCCGACTTCGTTCTGACCGCGTTCATCGACCCGCAGGTCTATCAGGACCTCCTGCTGCAAGAGATCCCGCAAGGCGCTGTCGGCGCACTGGTCGACCGCGACGGCGAGTTTCTGGCCCGATCGATCGATTACGCCGACCGGGTCGGAACCCCCGCCACGTCTTACGTGCGCGGTGCGGTGGCCAAGGGCGGGCAGGGTATCTACGAAGGCACGACCTTCGAAGGGCTGGTCAACTACACTGCCTATGCAACCTCCACTCTGACCGGCTGGTCCGGCCATGTCGCCGTCGACAACGCGCTGATCGACAGGCCGCGCTCGCAGGCCACGACGGCGCTGATCGCCGGGGCATTGGCCGCGATTCTGATCGGCAGCGGCCTTTTCACCTATGTGGTGCGCGACATGGCGGCACGGCGTCTGGAAGACCGCAGGATGATGGAGCTGCAGAAGGCCGAAGCGATCTCGCAGTTCACCGCGACCGTCGTGCATGATTTCCGCAATATCCTGTCGGCGGTGCAGTCGGGGTTGCGGCTGATCACCCGGCAATCGCAAGAACCGCAGACCCTGGAACATGCCGACATGATCGGCGGTGCGCTCGAACGGGGATCACGGCTGGCAAACCGCCTGCTCAGCTTCGCCGGTCACAACGGCGCCGAAATTCAGGACATCGACCTTCAGGGTCTGATCAAGGATATGGAATATCTGCTGCAACAGGCCGCCGGTTCGCGCGTCCAGCTGCTGATCGACCCACTGCCGGGCATGGCCGTTCTGCGCGCCAACCGGGACCAGCTGGAACTTGCCCTGGTCAATCTTGTCGTCAACGCCCGCGACGCCATGAACGGCGAAGGCGAGATCGTGATCGGCGCCGAACTTGATGACGATCACGTCGCGATCACTGTCTCCGACAACGGTCCGGGGGTTACGCCAGAGGTCAAAAAGCATCTCTTCAAGCCGTTCTTCACCACCAGGCACAATGGCAGCGGCACCGGCCTGGGGCTGGCGCAGGTCGCCGGAATGGCCGAACAGGCAGGTGGCACCGTGACAGTCGAGGATGCGCCCCAAGGCGGCGCCCGTTTCGTCCTGCGCCTGCGCCGCGCCGAACCGGCGGGCAGCCCGACGAAAACGGCGCTGTAAGTCAGGCCAGGTCTCGGCGCGAACCGTGCTGACGTGCGTGCCACCGCGCGCCGGCAAAACCGAAACACCTCCCGGAGCGCGGGGAGGCGCCCGCTTCGTCTTCCGCCGTCGCCGTGCATCCCGGCTGGCGACCCCGCCGAAAACGGCGCAGATGGTCAGGCGGGGTCTCGGCACGAACCCAGCTCATTTGCCTGCCATCGCCCGCTGCATTGCCCGCAATAGCCCTCGGGGCGGCGCGTCCGGTGCAC
>JBBKVJ010000213.1:0-12357 GCA_037968375.1 Paracoccaceae bacterium
CAGCCAGGCCAGCGCGCCGCCGATCAGCCCGCCGCCGCCGACCGCAATCAGCACCGTATCGGCATCCAGCCCCTGATCCTCCCACTCGCGCATGCATGTGCCTTGCCCGGCCACGGTCGCGGGCGCATCATAGGCATGGACCTGCATCGCGCCGGTCCGGGCCTCATAAGCGCGGGCGGCGGCCAGCGCCTCGGCATAGGTGCCTTGCACGACCTCCAGCTCGGCCCCGGTGCGGCGGATCAGCGCGATCTTCGCGGGCCCCGACAACTCGGGCACGTAAATGCGCGCGGGATGGCCCAGCGCATGTGCCGCATAGGCCACCGCCGCGCCGTGATTGCCGCCTGAGGCCGCGACGACACCGGCCTTCGGCACATCCCCGGACAGCAGCGTGTTGAACGCGCCGCGCGCCTTGAAACTGCCGGTGTGCTGCATCTGCTCCAGCTTCAGCGCGACCGGATAGCCCAGACCGAACGCGGCGGCGGTCAGCACCGGTGTGCGCACCACATGGCCCAGGGTCCGTGTTGCCGCTGCTTCGATCCGCTCTTGCCAATCGTCCATCATCCACCCCTTGCTGGCCTTGCCGGGACGGAGGTTATAGAGATCACCCGGGACCGGCAACGCGAGGAAAACAGAGCTTATGCACGACGATCATGTCCAGCCGTTTCGCAAAGCGCGCGAGGATATCGAAAGCGCGCGGGCGACGCCCGATACGCCGCAATCCAACGCGCCGGCCTACCGCCTGGCCTTCGCCGATCCGGATTTCCTCTGTCGGGACGAGCTGCGCCCGGTCCGGCTGCAGCTGGAACTTCTGAAGCCCGAGATGCTGATGAGCGAATACGGCATCGAGTCGACCGTCGTGCTGTTCGGTGGTGCGCGGATTCCCGAACCGGGGCTGAAACATACCGCGCGCACCAGAACGCTGGCTGATCTGTCGAAATATTACGACGAGGCGCGCGAATTTTCCCGGCTGATGACGCTGAAATCCAAGGTGAACGGTCACCGTGAAAATGTCATCGTCACCGGTGGCGGCCCGGGCGTGATGGAGGCCGGCAACCGTGGTGCCGCTGATGCGGGCGGCGTGTCGATCGGGCTGAACATCGTGTTGCCGCACGAACAGGCGCCTAATGAATACGTGACCCCCGACCTGTGCTTCAACTTTCACTATTTCGCGATCCGCAAGATGCACTTTCTAATGCGCGCTAAGGCCATCGTGGTGTTTCCCGGCGGCTTCGGCACGATGGACGAGATGTTCGAGACGCTGACCCTGATCCAGACCGGGCGGATGCAGCGGTTGCCGTTCCTGCTGTTTGGCAAGGAGTTCTGGGAACGCATCATCAACTGGAACGCTCTGGCCGAGGCAGGCACTATCGCCGAAGAAGACCTCGATCTGTTCCGTTATGTCGAGACCGCCGCAGAAGCGATGGAAGCCATCGAGACCTGGGCCGGCGCGGGTGAGAAACGCTCGGCCGTGCCGGGGCGGTAAAGGTATTTGCGTCGGCTGAGACCTGCAGTCCGATCTTTCTGATCCAGACCTGCAGTTTTCCCTAGCCGTGACCGATTGTTCGGGCGTCGGTGCAGACGTGGCGGCTGCATTCCAGCTCCAACGTCGCATGACCGACGCCCAGCGCCTTCAGCCGGGCGCGCAACCGCGCCTTGATCGCGTCCGCATCGCCCCAGCGGCCTTCGGCGATCACTACATGAGTGTCGAGCGCCGGGTGATTCTCCTCCATCTGCCAGAGGTGCAGGTGGTGGATATCCTCGACCCCCGGTTCCTTGCGCAGTGCTGTCAGCACCGCCTCGGCGCCGATCCCCGGCGGCGCGCCCAGCATCAGCACCCGGATCACGCCGCCGATCTCGGCGAAGGCATGCCACAGGATGTAGCCTGCGATCAGCAGGGTCACGATCGGATCGACGATGTGCCAGCCGAACAGGATCACCAGCGTCCCGGCCACGATCACCCCGACCGAACCCAGCGCATCGGCGAAGTTGTGCAGGAACGCCGCGCGGATGTTCATCGAGGTCTTCGACATCGAATAGGTCAGCGCCGCCGTGATCAGGTCGATCACCAAGGCGATGCTTGCCAGAATCACCACGATCCAGCCGTTGATCGGGGTCGGATCGTAGAACCGCAGCACCGCCTCGTAGATCAGCCAGACCCCGATCAGGATCAGCGTGGTGTAGTTGATCAGCGCCGCCACCGTCTCGGCCCGCGCATAGCCGAAGGTCATCGTGGCATCCGCATCGCGCCGGGCGATCCGCCGTGCTGCAAAGGCGATGATCAGCGATATCGCATCCGACAGGTTGTGGATCGCATCGGCGATCAGCGCGAGGCTGCCCGACAGCACGCCGCCAATGACCTGCGCCACGGTCAGCGCGAGGTTGACCACAACCGCAAGCGCAACCCGCCGGTCGCCCGTGTCGGGGTCTATATGGCCGTGGCCGTGGCCGTGGTGGGGGTCGTGCGACATCGGTCTGCCCTTTGCGTCGTGTCTCAGGCAGCCTCGATTTCGCTGCCCGCTTTCAACACTTCGGCGCCGTCGTCCTGCTCGATCAGATAGGCAGGTTCATCCTCGCTGGCGTTGCGGGTCACCTCGGTGCCGTCGATCTTCTTGGTGATCTTCTGGGTATAGACCTTGGTGACCTTGCCGGTTCCGGTGCCATTGCCCCAGTTCCATTTGACTTTGGTGCCTTCACGAATATCGGCCATTTGCAGGTCTCCCATGTCTCGCCAAGGAAACGGACCCCGCCCGAAACCGGTTCCTCAGGCGCTGTCCGCCACCGCCCGGCGCGGATTGCGCGCCCGTTCGGTCGCCGATTTCAACTGCCCGCACGCGGCCATGATATCCTCGCCCCGGGGCCTTCGGATTGGCGAGGCATAGCCGGCGTTGTAGATGATGTCGGCAAATGCCTTGATCCGGTCGCGGTTGCTGCGCTGATAGGGCGCGCCGGGCCATTCGTTGAACGGGATCAGGTTGATCTTGGCCGGGATGCCCTCGATCAGCTTGACCAGCCGCCGCGCGTCGGCATCGCTGTCGTTCACGCCTTTCAGCATCACGTATTCAAAGGTGATCCGTTCGCTGTTCGACAGCTTGGGATACTCGCGCAGCGTGGCAAGCAAAGTCTCGATATTCCAGCGCTTGTTGATCGGCACCAGCCGGTCGCGCACCTCATCTGTCGTGGCATGAAAGCTGACCGCCAGCAGGCAGCCGATTTCTTGCGCGGTGCGGGCGATCTCGGGCACCACGCCGCTGGTCGACAGCGTGATCCGGCGCCGCGACAGCGATATTCCCTCGGGGTCCATCGCGATCTTCATCGCGTCGCGGACGGCCTCGAAATTGTACAAGGGCTCGCCCATGCCCATCAGGACGACGTTGGACAAAAGCCGCCCATCGACCTTCGGCGCACCCTGCACCGGCCATTCGTCCAGGTCATCACGCGCCAGCATGATCTGGCCGACGATTTCCCCCGCCGTCAGGTTGCGGACCAGCTTTTGCGTGCCGGTATGGCAGAACGAACAGGTCAACGTGCATCCGACCTGCGAGGAAACGCACAGCGTGCCGCGATCCTCTTCGGGGATATAGACAACCTCAACCTCATGCCCGCCCGCGATCCGCACCAGATATTTCCGGGTGCCATCCTCGGACACCTGCCTGGTGACGACCTCGGGCAGTTCGATCACAAAGCGCTCGGCCAGCAGCGCGCGGTAATCCTTGGCGAGATTGGTCATCGTGGCGAAATCGCGCACGCCCCAGTGATAAAGCCACTGCCAGATCTGGCCCACGCGCATCTTCGCCTGCCGTTCGGGAGTGCCCGCCGCGATCAGCGCAGCGCGCAGCGCGTCGCGGGTGAGACCGATCAGGTTCACCGGCCCGCCTTCCGGCAGCTTGCGGGGGATGGTCATCACATCCTGAGTGATCGGCGCGGTCATCGGGCGGTCCTTTTCGTCAAGCAGCCTCAATACAGGGGCAGCCGCCGCAAGGGAACAGGGGTTCGCCTGATCGCCGCTGAGGTGCCTGACGCCAGCGCCGAACAAACCACCTGCCCGGAACAGCCGCGCCAGCGGCCCGGGCAGCGGCTGACTGCCCCACGGGCAGCCGCCGCCCTCCGTTGCACATCGCTTGCTTTGCCGAGCGCACAGGCATATCACACCACCGTCGCCGGCCAATCCCGGGGGCCAAGTTTCCGACCACCTTGTCAAAACGGAAAACATCATGACCCGCTCCCTTCTCCCCGGCATCCTCGCCATGGCCGCCATCGTCGTGGCCTCTAACATCCTCGTGCAGTTCCTGTTCGGTCAATGGCTGACGTGGGGTGCCTTCACCTATCCGCTGGCCTTTCTTGTCACCGACGTGATGACCCGCGTCTACGGCGCGTCCGCCGCCCGCAAGGTGGTGCTCATCGGCTTCGCCACCGGCCTCGCCTGCTCGATCATCGGCACGCAAATTTCCGGCGAGTTCGGCCCGCTGGTCACCTGGCGCATCGCCCTTGGTTCGGGCGTGGCGTTCCTCACCGCGCAACTCCTCGATGTCGCGATCTTCGACCGGCTGCGCGAAGGTGCGTGGTGGCGGGCACCTTTGGCCTCGTCGCTGATCGGCTCGTCGGTCGATACCGCGCTGTTCTTCAGCATCGCCTTTTCCGGCACGCTGGTGTTCATCGAACCCGGCAACGACGTGTCTTGGGCGGGCGAGGTCCTGCCGATCCTCGGCAGCGGACCGGCCGCGCCGCTTTGGGTGTCGCTCGCCATTGCCGACTGGATGGTCAAGCTGGGCCTCGCGCTGGTCGCGCTAGTGCCCTTCCGCATCATCGTCTTGCGACTTTTGGCACGGGTGGCGTAAAAACTCTTGACCAACACAAAATATGTGGCAGGCTACCCCCAACGCAACCCAACGGAAGGAGGTGGTCCAGTGTCTAGAGTGATAGTGGAGAGACGTGTCGGGACAGTCGGAGGGATGACCGCCTGAGGGCAAACCCGAAGGTAACACCTTCCGATTGGGGATCA
This sequence comes from Paracoccaceae bacterium, assembly GCA_037968375.1. Classification (GTDB taxonomy): domain Bacteria; phylum Pseudomonadota; class Alphaproteobacteria; order Rhodobacterales; family Rhodobacteraceae; genus CANNFR01. Next base: position 5,000 of record JBBKVJ010000213.1, read on the forward strand.
CCTAACTGACCATCTCCAGGGAACTCGGGGGCCGCCTTGTAAAGGGGCGGCCCTTTCTCTTGTTCTACAGGTTGGTAATTTGCGGACCATAGGGCAGTGGCTGATCGCGGGCTGCCGCGTGCCACGCCAAAGGTCGCCGCATTATGGCCGAGCCCCGCATGACTTCAATCGTCTCGCTGTCGGCGAAGTAGCGGTTGACCATAGGGGCGGTCAGCCGCTGCCCGGGCCGGTTGCGCGGCTGATTCCGGGCGGGCGCCAAGTTCTGATCCGAACCCTTCCCCTTCTTCAGCCCCCGGCGTAGCTTAGCCCCATGCTGCAGATCACCGACACCATCGCCATCGAAGACTGGGAGCTGACCGAGCACTTCACCCGGTCGTCCGGTCCCGGTGGGCAGAACGTGAACAAGGTGTCGACGGCGGTCGAGCTGCGCTTCGAGGCAGAACGTTCGCCCAACCTGCCCGACCCGGTGAAGCGTCGCCTGAAGCGGCTGGCCGGGCGGCGCTGGACCACCGATGGCGCGATCTTGATCCGCGCCGAGGAGACCCGCAGCCAGGCCCGCAACCGCGAACTGGCGCGTGAACGGCTGGCCGAGCTGATCCGCGAGGCCAGTATCGCGCCGAAGCGCCGGATCAAGACCCGCCCGACGCTGGGCAGCCAGCGGCGGCGGCTGAAGGCCAAGGCGGTGCGCGGCACCGTGAAATCCCTGCGCGGACAGGTGGACCCCGATGAATGAAACGCTGACAGATCGCCGCGCCCGGCTGATGGGGCCGAACGTGCCGACATTTTACGAGACCCCGGTGCATATCGTGAAGGGTCAGGGTGTGTGGCTTTGGGACGCGGCGGGCAAGAGGTATCTCGACGCCTACAACAACGTCGCCCATGTCGGCCATTGCCACCCGAAGGTGGTCGAGGCGATGTGCGCGCAGGCCGCCACGCTGAACACCCACACCCGTTATCTGCACGACGGCGTTCTGGATTACATCGAGCGGCTGACGGCGACACTGAACCACGACCTGACCCAGGCGATCATGGTCTGCACCGGGTCCGAGGCGAACGATATCGCGCTTCGGATGGCGCAGGCGGTGACCGGCAAGCGCGGCATCATCGCCACCGACAACACCTATCACGGCAACACCACCACGGTGTCGCAACTGTCCACCCGCCGCCCGCCGATCGGCGGCTATCCGGCACATGTAAAACTGGTGCCCGCGCCCGATGCGCTGCGCCCGGTCGGTGGCAGCGTCAAGGGACAGGCCGAGGCATTTGCCGCCAACATAGCGCGCGCAGTTACCGACCTCGAAGACGATGGCTTTGGGTTTTCGGGCATGATGTTTTGCCCGTTCTTCGCCAACGAAGGCTTCCCGACCCTGCACAAGGGCTTCTTCGCCCCCGCCGAGGCAGTGATCCGCCGCGCCGGTGGCCTGATCCTGACGGATGAGGTGCAACCGGGGTTCGGCCGCCTTGGCACGCATTTCTGGGGCCATGAGTGGCTGGGCATGACCCCCGATGTGGTGACGCTGGGCAAGCCGATGGCCAACGGCCATCCGGTGGCCGCCGTCGTGGCGCGGCCCGATGTGATGGCGGCCTTCCGCGACGCGTTCGGCTATTTCAACACCTTCGGAGGCAATCCGGTGTCCGCCGCCGCCTGTCTGGCCACACTGGAAGTGATCGAGACCGAAGGCTTGCAGGAGAACGCCCGCAAGACCGGCGCCTATGCTCTGGGCCGGCTGAAGGCCCTGACCCATCCGCTTCTGGCCGAGGTGCGGGGCGCGGGTCTGTTCTTTGGTGCCGAGTTCGTGCTGGACGACAAGATGACACCCGCCACCGCCTTTGTGGCAAAGCTGGTCGAGGAAATGCGCGAGCGCGGCATCCTGATGAACCGCATCGGGCGGCACATAAACACGCTGAAAATCCGCCCGCCAATGCCGTTTTCGCGTGAGAACGCCGATCATCTGATCGACACGCTGACAGAGGTTCTGGCCGAAACGCAGGTGCCCGCATGACTCCCGCCGACGCACAGGCGCTGGCCCGCGAGGCGCAGGCGGCCTGGGGCGGCACGGATGAGCCGAAGCTGATCAAGCTGCGCGAGAACGCGGTTTTCGAAGTCACGCTGCCCGATGTCGGACGCGCAGCACTGCGGCTGCACCGCATCGGCTATCAGACCGAAGACGCGATCCGCTCGGAATTGTGGTGGATGGAGGCGCTGGCCGACCGGCATCTGGCCGTGCCCCGCCCGGTGCATACTGCCGATGGCGGGCTTGTGGCGCATCTCGGCGACGGGCGCATCGCCTCAATGGTGGCTTGGGTTGAGGGCCGCCCGGTGGGCGAGGCGGGGGTGCCTCTGGAAGGCACGGCCGATGAGCAGATGCGGCTTTACGCCAGTATCGGCCATATCCTGGCCGAACTGCATGTCACCACCGACCGGCTGCACCTGCCGCCCACGTTCCAGCGTCCGCGCTGGGATCTGGACGGGCTTCTGGGCCAGACACCGTTCTGGGGCCGGTTCTGGGAACATCCCGAGGCCAGCGCCGCCGAACGCAAGGCGCTCGCCCATGCCCGCGACAGGGCCGAGGCGCGGCTGGCGGATTATGCGTCCCAGGGTGCGGACCGGGGGCTGATCCATGCCGATGCGCTGCGCGAGAACATCTTGCGGGTAGACCACCGCGTTGCGCTGATCGACTTCGACGATTGCGGTTTCGGCTTTCGTCTCTACGACCTCGGCACCGCGATCAGCCAGAACCTGACCGAGCCGCACCTGCCCGCCATCGTGACCGGCCTGACCGAGGGCTATGCCGCCACCCGGCCGCTGTCCAAGGCCGACCGTGCCATGCTGCCGCTGTTCACACTGCTGCGCTGCCTCGCCTCGGCGGGCTGGACGATCGCGCGCCTGCCGCCGGGTGACCCGATGCACCGCATCCATCTGGACCGGGCGCTGCGGGTGTCTGACGTGGTGCTGTCGGGGGGCGATCTTTTTTCTGAACGCTAGCGCAAGGAAGCCTTCACCCCGAAACGCCGCTGCGCCCGATCTCAGCACCCGCCCGGAACAAAGGCGCGGCACGCGCCGCCGGGCAGCGGCTGACCGCCCCGTCACGCCGAAAGCGTGCCTACAGCACAATGGTCAGCCGCTACGGGGACGTTGGCGCGACGATTGATGTCGGGCGGGCCGGGGCCATAAAGCGAAGACCACAACCGTCGCATGCGGGCTGCCCGCGGTCAGCCGCTGCCCTCTGTGGCGTCAAGCTTTCCGAATCCCACCCGCCGGTCAGAGCACGTAGCGGCTGAGGTCGGTCGAGCGCGACAACTCGCCCAGATTGGCCTCGACGAAATCGGCATCGACCGTCACCGCCTCGCCGCCGCGTTCCGGGGCGTTGAACGACAACTCCTCGAACACCCGCTCCATCACCGTATAAAGCCGCCGCGCGCCGATATTCTCGATGCTGTGGTTCACCTCCGCCGCAATATGCGCCAGCGCGGCGATACCGTCTTTGGTGAACTCCACCGTCACTTCCTCGGTCGCCATCAGCGCGGTGTACTGGCGGGTCAGCGCGTTGTCGGTTTCGGTCAGGATGCGCACGAAATCCTCTTCGGTCAGTGCGCTGAGTTCCACCCGGATCGGCAGGCGGCCCTGCAATTCGGGCAGCAGGTCCGACGGTTTCGCGATGTGGAACGCTCCGCTGGCGATGAACAGGATATGGTCGGTGCGCACCGGGCCGTATTTCGTCGACACCGTCGTGCCTTCGATCAAGGGCAGCAGGTCGCGCTGCACGCCTTCGCGGCTGACATCGGCGCCACGGGTTTCGGCGCGGGCGGCGACCTTGTCGATCTCGTCGATGAAAACGATGCCGTTCTCCTGCACCGCCTCAAGCGCTGCCGCCTTGACCTGCTCATCGTCCAGAAGCTTGTCGGCCTCTTCGTCGATCAGAAGTTCGTAACTGTCGGCGACGCGCAGCTTTTTCTTCACCCGGCGCCCACCGCCGAACATCTTCATCAGATCGCCGATATTGCCCATCCCGGCCATCCCGGGCTGGCCGGGGATCTCCATCATCTGGGGCGGGCCAGAGTCAGCCACCTCGATCTCGATCTCGGTATCGTCCAACTCGCCACTGCGCAGCTTGGTGCGGAACATCTCGCGGGTCTGCGGCCTGGCACCTTCGCCAGCAAGCACCTCGATCACCCGGGTCTCGGCGGCCTCATGCGCGCGGGCTTTCACCTCTTCGCGCATCCGTTCGCGCGTATCGATCATCGCGGTGTCCATCAGGTCGCGGATGATCTGTTCCACATCGCGGCCCACGTAACCAACCTCGGTGAACTTCGTCGCCTCAACTTTCAGGAACGGCACCCGCGCCAGTTTCGCCAACCGCCGCGATATCTCGGTCTTGCCGACACCCGTCGGCCCGATCATCAGGATGTTCTTGGGGTAAACCTCATCGCGCAGATCGTCGGCCAGCTGCCGCCGCCGCCAGCGGTTGCGCATCGCCACGGCGACGGCGCGCTTGGCGTCCTTCTGGCCGATGATGAAGCGGTCCAGTTCCGAGACGATTTCGCGGGGGGTCAGGTCGGTCATGTTGCCTCAGATGCTGGGGGGCAGGCGGTTGAGCGGCAGGAACGGCAAGAGGCGCAGCAGCGCCGCCCGGATCCGCTCCCAGAATGCGCCGAGAAGAAGGAGGGCGAGGCCGAGGATGAGCACCGTGAAGACCCCGCCTTCGGCCTCGAAAACGGTCGAGGCAAGCACCACGCAATAGCCGACACCCGCGATCAGGAACGACCGGCGGTCGATGACAATGGCAATCAGCGCAATGGCCGCGAGAAACGCCAGCAGCGTGCCGTTGGCGGCGGCAGTTTCGCGGGCCAGCAGCGACAAGGCGACGGTGTTGACCAGCGCCGGGGCGGCCACGACATGCAGCCAGAACCCGTTCGCCGCCCGCCGTGTCACCCGGTGCGGGTCGGACAGGTCAAACGCCATCGCGGCGACGAAGACCAGCGCACCGATGGCCAAGGTGATCCAGGCGAACGGCCCGCCTGCGGAGAGCAAGAACAGTTCGGTCAGGCTTTCGGGTGTGCCCGCGCTGGCGGCGGCCACGACCATCGCGGTGGCGAAAAGGCCAAGCGCAATCATCGCCATCGCGAAGGGCACCCGGAACCGCAGCCAGAAGACGCCCAGCGCCAGCACCGTCAGCGCCAGCGGCATCGGCAGGCTGGCGTAGTCCTGCTGCGCCACCATGAAGGGCTGCGAGAAGGCTGCCGCGAAGCCGATGGCCGCGTTGCCCGCGAACAGCACCGACAGGGTAATCGCGGGGGCCACCATACGGCGGCGGCGGATGAAATATTCCGACAGCGCCCAAAGGACAGCAGCGCCTATCACTGCCACCCAGACGGTGCGCGGCATCGTGCCACCCAGCGACAGACCGATGTAGATCGCCGAAACCCCCATCCAGCCCATCGTCAGGATCACCAGACCGACGACGATGAAGATCTCGTTGAAACCCTTGAACAGCTCGAACGGCTCATCCCCCTCCGACAGCCCCGCCCGCGCGCCCCGGCGACTGTCAGACAGCGCCTTCAGATGCACCGCCTGTGCTTCGGTCACGATACCGGCACCGACGGCGGCGCGCAGATCGTCGGGGGCGATCATCCGGCGATCTTTTCCACGGTCAGGTTGCCGTTGGTGTAGACGCAGATGTCTGCCGCGATGGCCATTGCCTTGCGGGCGATATCTTCCGCCGACAGATCACTGTCGAGCAGCGCCCGCGCGGCGGCCAGCGCGTAGTTTCCGCCCGAGCCTATCGCGGCGACGCCATGTTCCGGCTCAAGCACATCGCCCGCGCCGGTGATGACGTATAGTTCGGCGCCATCGGTGACGATCAGGAACGCCTCCAGCTTTTGCAGATATTTATCGGTGCGCCAGTCCTTGGCCAGCTCGACACTGGCGCGCTGCAGCTGCCCCGGTGCGGCCTCAAGCTTTTTCTCGAGCCGCTCCAAAAGGGTGAACGCATCCGCCGTCGAGCCTGCGAAGCCCGCCACAACCTCATGCCCGCCGGGTGAAAGACGCCGCACCTTGCGCGCCGTGCCCTTGATCACGGTCTGGCCCAGGCTGACCTGCCCGTCGCCCGCAACGACCACCTCGCCGCCCTTGCGGACCGCAAGGATCGTGGTTCCGTGCCAGCCGGGAAAGCTATCGTCCGCCATGCCTGCCTCAGTTTACCTCGGACTCTATATGGAGGACGCGCCCTGGCTCTACAATGATCGGTTGGATAAGGCCTGCCGCCAGGCCCCACACCCAGCGGGGGATTTGGCGGTGAAACACCTCGGTGCCTGAGCCAAAGCACCCGCCCGGGACAGCCGCGCATGCGGCCCGGGTAGCGGCTGACCGCCCCGGTGGTCAGCCGCTATGGTGACGTTGGTGCGACGATTTATGTCGGGAGGGGTTGGGCCATAATGCGACGACCTTGGGCGGTGCAGCGGCAGCCCGCGGTCAGCCGATGCCCTCGGGTAACGCGCGCGACAAGAGCGGTTTCAGCCAACAGGACCTCGCCATCAAGCAAAAGGGCGCCCGAAGGCGCCCCCTGAATATCGGGTCAAAGCGCCTCAGATCGCGCCGGAAATCCAACTGGCAAGGGCCGCCTTCGGGGCCGCGCCGGTTTTGTTCGACACCACCTCACCGTTCTTGAAAAGGAACAGCGCGGGAATGCCGCGCACGCCCATCTGCGCGGGCGAATTGGGGTTATCGTCCACATTGACCTTCACGATCTTCACCTTGCCGGCATATTCCTCGGACAGCTCTTCCAGAGCCGGGCCGATCTGCTTGCAGGGGCCACACCATTCGGCCCAGAAATCGACGACGACGGGGATGTCGGACTGCCGAACCTCGGCGTCGAATGTGGCGTCGGTGACGGGGGTGGTGGCCATGACTGCTCTCCTCTGGGTGGGGTTGGACGATGAAGCTATGACTGGCAACAGGGCGCGTCAAGGCAGGCTCACGGCAGCGAGAGCGGCGGTGAGAAGTGCGGGGGGCAGCGGCATCAGGACCGGCGTCGCGGTCCACAGGATCGCGGTTTCGATGCTGCGGTCGGGGTAGAGTTGTGCCAGCGCCGCAGCATAGGCGGCCATCTGGCGCAGGATGCCTTCGGGCACGTCCTGCGGCGTGGCGGGGACCAAAGCGTTGGATTTGTAATCAACGGCAAGGACCGAGCTTTCGGTAAGGATCAGCCGGTCGATGGCCCCCAGAATGCTGCGCCCGCCCAGTTCCGGCAGGTTGGCCGCGATATCGACCTCGGCAAAGCCGCCGGGCACGAAGACATGCGCCAGGGATGCGTCGGCAAGAACGCGGCTGGCTTCGCGCAGCAACGCTTGGGCTTCGT
>JBBKVJ010000214.1:0-4346 GCA_037968375.1 Paracoccaceae bacterium
TCTTCCGGGAGCTGGCGCAACCAGGGCCGGACGGCGAAACCATCATGATCGACAGCACTCACCTGAAAGCGCACCGAACTGCGGCAAGCCTCTCATAAGGGGGACCGGCCCGAGGGCCATCGGTCGAACTAAGGGCGGCCTGAACAGCAAGTTGCACACTGTCTGCGACGGGCGCGGCCGGCCTCTGACGTTCCTCCTCTCGGCCGGGCAGATGAGCGATGCCAAAGGTGCGCTGGCTTTGCTCGGCAGCCTGCCACCGGCCAAGATGCTGCTGGGCAACAAGGAATATGATGCGGACTGGTTCCGGGACGCACTGACCGAGCGCGGAATTGATGCGTGCATTCCGGCGCGTCGAGGACGACGGAACCCTGCCGACCACGACGCCACACTCTACCGCAAGCGGCATCGGGTCGAGAACTTGTTTGCCCGACTGAAGGACTGGCGTCTTATCGCGACCCGCTATGACCGATGTGGTGAACTGTTCCTGTCGGCAATCTGCATCGCCGCAACAGTCATCTTTTAGTCTCGATGTGACCAAGACCGCTTGCCGTCGAACTGGCCTGCCGGGACCGATTGATCGGGAAGGGGGTGCGGATGCTCGGCTCCGGTCGGGTGCCGCCCCGCCGCCCTCGCCCGCTGCAAGGCCATGAAACGGAGCCGGCATGCGGGTGTCGCAAGACACCGCGCCCCTACGCGATCACCGCCCTCTCTGTTGTCGGCCATTGCAGACCGCGCGCCGCTATCTGGTCCAGATCTCGACGCGGCGGTTGATGGCGCGGCCCTCGAACGTGTCATTGCAGGCGACGGGAGACAGCTCGCTATAGCCGCGAACCTCGATGACGGTCGAACCCAGCTCGTCCGCCGCTGCGGACGCGGCGATCTGATCGGCGACTTGGCGGGCACGCTCTTCGGACAGGCGCATGTTCGTGTTGAAGGATCCGCCCGAATCCGCGAAGCCGACGATGTAAACCGTTGCCGGCTTTTCGCGGCGGATGTAGGCGACGATCCTGGCGATGTCGCGCCGGGCGCGGTTGTCCAGATCGCTCGAGCGGGGTGCGAAGCGGAAGGTTGTCGACAGCCGGTTTGTGGCCTGCATGTCGGCGAGCATCGCTGCGGTCGCCGTGTCTTCTGCGGGGCCGCCCGGCGCCGCCCTGGCCGCCGCGATCCGTGCGTCGGCGTAGGTCGTGCTTTCGGCGACCACGGTCAGGTCGACGAAACCGGCCTTGGACACCAGGCCATCAAGGCTGGTGCTGTCGAGATGGTCGAGGAATTCGCGTGTCAGCCCCGTCGGGTCCGCACGGCTATAGACGACGACGCGCTTTTCAAGCGGATATTCCTCGGTCTTGATCGTGAACGCGCTGGCGGGAATGACCATGCCGCAGGCGTTGATCAGCGGTACTGCCCGCGCGGCGCGCTTGTCGTGGAATCCGACCGCGGCGATGGCGTTCGGATCGGAAGTCACTGCGGCGGTGATGTCGCGGACCGAGTTCACGATTGTTGCGGCGGGCGATTGGGTCAACCCGTCAGGCTGCAGCAACAGCTGTTCGGTGTCGCGGTTTGCGTCCGAGCCGGGCGCAAACGAGATCACGTTGATCGGGGCGTCGGAGCCGCCCACCTGCGACCAGTTGGTGATCTGGCCCGCAAATATCGCTGCCACATCCGCAACGGAGATATTCGGCACGGAATTGTCGGGATGGCTGATGACGGTCAGCCCGTCGACGGCGACGACGCGCTCCTGTTCAAAGCTTTCCAGGTTGCCGCCACCCGCAGACGCGACAGTCTGAATATCTTGCACGGACAAGGGCTGTTGCGAGAACACCAGCGCCACGTCTTGGGCAGCGAGAAGCTCGAAAGCCGGAGCGCCGGCCGCTTCCAGGAGGCCGAAGTTCGCGATTTCCTGGCCGTCAAAATCGATCATGCGCAGGGGAACCGTGGCACCTGCGCGCAGGACGCGCGCAAAATCTTCTTCGGGTACCGGCAACCCGGTTTCGTCCAGGAGCACGACCTCGGCATCGTGCTGGCTGGCGAAGCCGTCGAACAGGATGGGAACGAGAACCTCGGCCACATCGCCCGCGGCGGCCAGGTTGAAGGCATAGTCACGCTCGGGCGCCGTCGGGCAGCCGGCGCCCTCGCACAGCACCTGGGAGTTGTCGACCGTGATCTCTCCGATGGCGGTCATGACCGTCATCTGGCCGTCCTGGACCGACAGCAGAGTTCCGGCGATGTCGAGACTGCCATCCTTGGCGATGAGGCGGATATCCAGGGCGGCCGCCGGCACCGCGAGGAGACAGGCGGTCAGCAACCCAAGCGACTGCAGCAATACCGTTGAATTCTTCATGATCACAACCCTTCTACGACGCTCTGGCCCGACCGGGCGTGGGCGTCATGTCTTTCGAACCCGAATACCGGTGCACGCTCGGTGCCGACCGGCATCGTCGATCGTGGCGCGGCGACACGCCCCGGAAGATCGTTCCCGGACGCGGCGACCTTACTTGATCCACAATTCGACACGACGATTGGTCCGGCGCCCGATGGGTGTCGAATTGCACGCAGCGGGAGACAGTTCGCCAAAGCCCATCGCCCTGAAGTCAATTCCATCCAGCGCACCCGCGCCGGCCTGGGCGCGGATCTGGTCGAGCACCTCGCTCGCGCGCTGTTCGGACACGAGAAGGTTGGCATCGAACGGGCCCTTGTCATCGGTGAAGCCGACGGCGATCACCTCTGCCGACTTGCGGCTTTGCAGGAATGCCAGCGTGCGGGCCAGGTCGCGCTGCGACTTGGCGTCCAGTTCGTTCGAGCCGGGGGCGAAACGGAAGGTGGTGGACAGGCGCTCGTACTCGTTCTGCTTCTGCATCAGCGTTTCCATGAACCCGCGCTCGTAGGCGTCGGTTGCCTGGCTGGCCGCGGCCGCGACGCGCTCGGCGGCGTCAAGCTGGATTTCAGCGGTTACCGAAAGGTCGATAAAGCCGGCCTTCGACACCAGGCCGTCAAGATCGGGACCCTGGGTGTAGTCGAGGAAATCCCTGGCGTAGCCTTCCAGATCGGGGCGGTTATAGATGTGCACACGGCGGCTGAGAGGGTATTCCTCGGTCTTTATGGTGAACGGCGAGATATAGTACGTCAGCTCGCATTCATCGGTCAGCGGAACGGCGCGGGTGCCGCGACGTGCGGAATAGCTCACCATCCCGAAACCGGCCTCGTCCCCGGTGATCGCCGCCGTCAATTCGCCGGTGTCCTGAACGATGTTGGCCTCGGGGGAAAGCGTGTAGTCGTACTGTTCCAGTACGAGTTCCGAGATCACGTCGAACGTTTCGGAATTGCTGTCGTAGGAGTACAGGTTGATCGGGCCGGGCGTTCCGCCAAGCTGTTCCCAATCGGTGATATTGCCTGCGAAGACGTCGGCCACCTGCTGGACGGTCACGCCGCCCAGAGCGTTCTTGGGGTTCACGACGACGGCGAAACCTTCGACGGCGATGACATGGCTCTGTTCGGACGAGGACAGATCGCCCGCGCCGCCGGCCTTGACGAAGTCGCGTTCTTTGCGGCTGGCGCGCACATCGCTGAAGACGATCGGCGCCTCGCCCGACACGAGAAGGGCATAGGCCTCTTCGCCTTCGGCTTCGAGCACGCCCAAGGTGGCAAGCGCTTCGCCGTCGAAATCGACGATCCGGATGTTGATCTGGCCGCCTTCGCCAAGTTCGGTCACGGCGTCGAGCGGGGTGCCGTTGGCATCGAGCAAGACGGTTTCGGCATCGAGTGTCGCGGCAAATCCCTCGGCAAGGATCGGGATAAGCACCTGCGAGACGTGGCCTTCACCAGCCAGGTTGAAATCATGGTCGATATCGCGAGCCTGGGGGCAGGCGTCGCCTTCGCAGGTGACCAGCGACTGTTCGATCTCGAACTCGCCGATCTCGGTGCGAAGGACAAAGCGGCCAGCCTCGGCCGAGAGCAGCGTGCCGGTGACGTCGAGCGGACTGTCGATGCCCCTGAGGGTCACTTCCTGTGCCGCCGCCGGGGTCGCAAGTGCCAGTGCAGAGATTGCGAAGACCAACGAGAACTGCGGCAGGTGGAGTGAAATCGTCATGTTTACCTCGACGGCCTAACCTGCGATCGGCGCTGAAACCGGACCGCTCGCAAATTGGTACATGCAAGCTAATAGACTCAATATGATGTCGGCAACATTAAGCTGACATTCCCCAAGTGGGATGCCGGTTGACGCTAGGATTGACTGATTTCGCTTACTGATCAAGCGTTTTGGGCCCTGGGCGGCGCTTGCATGGGTCAGAAAGCTCGAATGCGGGCAGGTCGGGCTGCAAACTCGCATCATTTTGGTCCGGCAGCGACGT
>JBBKVJ010000215.1:0-3627 GCA_037968375.1 Paracoccaceae bacterium
CTACGCGCTCGAGGCCGAATGGCGCGGCTTCTGGGTCTCGTCCGGCCGGCCCCGCCTGCGTTCGGCCGACCGCGCCTTCCTGGGCTGGGTGCGGGGGCGGACGCCGGACTGATCCGCCCCGAGGCTGAAGCCGTTGGCCGCCCTGAGCGCGATCGCCACGGTCTGGCCCTTGAGGCCGTCTATGCTCCGGCTGCCCTATTTCGAGCTATCGCCGTTAACCGGCGCGGTAATGACGTTGATGAGGAACTGCTGCCGGTTTTGCGGACAGCAGGCCAAGGCACTTTTTCATTGCTACTTTTCTGGCGCTCTCTCTCTCACTCATCCTGCTCGGGAAACAGCCTCGGCATCCATCGGCCTGCATATTTTGCTGGAAACGCCAACCGGAGCGGAGCGCGCGTGCTCGGTGAAGACAGAGCGCCCGCTTCGAGAACTGCGGATGTAACGCGCCGCGCGGTTCGGTCACTGGTGCCGAGGATCACCTCGACCTCACCGCGCTCGATCTGCCCTTGATAGAGAACGGCCTTCAGCACGACATCGGATTTCGGGGGGCAATGTTCCTGCGCGGATTTCCTCTTCGGTCCAGATCAGGATGCGGTCACGCAGCCGATCCGACCGCATGAGGCTTTCCATGAATTCCACCTGGTCGATGCAAGTGCGTAGGAAGAAGCTCGTAAAGGAGGCAAGTGCCGCTTCGCTGAGCGTACCGCATCCGTCGCGATCTCCACGGCGAGCACCGTCACAGTCGGCGAGATGTTCCTTGTAAGCAGTTTCCTGCCGCGCAAGCCCGCGCGCCACTGACCAGAGGCCGGGCGTGCCTAGCGCCCTGCGCAGTATGGCATAGGACATAAGGCGGGGACGAAACGGATTTGGATCCGGGCCATCGCAGCGATCACCACGAGATTGTCGTTCGGCATGATGATGTTCTTTCTGCAACAATAGTGAAACGCAACAAAGATACTTGCGTGTCGCTATTCGGTCGGGCGAGGCGCGCCAAGCAGATGACGCGCTGCAGGAAGCAGAACGCTGGCCCCATTCTGCATCGGACATAGGGCGTGTTGCCCAAGACGGGATACGCGATGCATTTGAGGGGGCGCATGATGCGGGATGCATCTAGCACTTTTCAATTATCCAGAAGACGCAGTGCGGTGCGCGCAAGACAGCCTCCAGAGGACGTGGTGTGCTATGTAGAGGACGCGGAACGGGGTGCAATGAGCGCGATGCATTGGACAGAAAACGTGAAATCGGCCCGTGAGGTCGATTTTCTACATTGAGTACAAGCCTTTAGTTCCGACTCCACTTGCGTTGGGAGTCGGCGGGCTTGTACGAAGTTGGCAAGAAATAGGAACGTATACTTCACATGGCCCGCAGCCGCCGACTGACCGATCAGGAGCGCCGACAGATCGTCCGCCAGCGGGCGAAAGGCGTCTCGGTGCGCGATCTGGCCACGATGCTGAACGTCTCGTCCAAGACGGTCTACAACGTGCTCAGCCATGGCCGAACTGTGCGGTCCGCCAATGAGAGCCGGACCCGGGTGCTGACGATGCGCGTCACGGATTGTGATCTCCGGGGCTTCGATGCCGCCCTGTCGCGTCGCGGCATCGCTCATCGATCGGACGCCATGCGCTGCCTGATGCTGGCGGCCGATGATCTTTTGCGCCCGGATGAGGCGATGACCGAAGAACTGCGCGCGATGAGCGCGGCGCTGAACCGGGTGGGTAACAACGTCAACCAGGTCGCCCGGCGCCTGAACGAGGCAAAACTCAGGGGCGAGCGTCTGCCATATACGGCCGCCAGCCACGCCGAGATCCGCGACCTTGCGGTTCTCGTCTTCGACATGGCCGACCAGATCCAGGAGATGTTCCGCGCGAGACGGCGCGCGCTCGACCTGGAAGTCACCAAGGCTCTCGCGGGCCTGCGTTCGGGTGCAGGTCATGGCGCGGAGTAACAGCCCTCGCGGTGTCGGCCCCGCCCTCTTCGATCGCGACTGGCAGGGTCTCGCGCGCAGCGCGCGGCTATTGGCCGGCAATCTTCAAGCCGACCTCCAAGGGCGGCCGCCGGACTGATCCTGCGGGACCCTACTCATCGCGGCCCGGACTGATAGGTGCCAAAACGCGAACGGGCGGCCCCGAAGGACCGCCCGCGCGAATTACACATGTCCTGTCCGGTGGCGTCAGGCCGCGGTGCTGCGGCGCCGCCGCATCAGCCCCAGCCCGCCGAGCGCGCCCAGAAGCAGCAGCCCGGTCGCCGGCAGCGGGATCGTCGTCGGTGTCGCCGTCCCGAAGAGCGTGATGTTGGACAGGCCCGGGTTGTTGCCGCCGCCGTTGATCAGGTCGACCATGCTCCAGGTGCCCGAGGTGGCGCTGGTGTCGAGCAGGTAGACGAAGGAGGTGTTCGACCCCTTCAGGGCGATAGCGTAGAATTCGTCGGCGGCAAAGCTCAGCCCGTCGAGCAGCGACCAGGTGCCGCTCAGGCGGCTGGCCGTGTCGGTGGTGATCTTCAGGAAGCTGCCGATCAGGGCGGGCAGGTCGATCTTGTCGGCGAGTGTCCAGGTCTCGGTCGTGAAGATGTCCTGGGCGTTCATCTGGGCGAGCTTGGTGTTGCCGCCCGGACCAAGAGGCGAGGCCTGGGTGCAGTCGGTCGAGGCGCTGACCCCGGCACCGGTGGCACCGTAGGTGCAGGTGAGACCGCCGCCGAGATCCTTGACCGTCGCCGCGCTGCCAGCGCTGCCAAAGGCCGTCGCGACGGCCAGGACCGCCCCGGCCATCAGACCCCGCGCGGTAAAGAATGAACTCATGTCACAGCCCCCCGTAATCGATCGCCACGCCCCTCCAGACGCCCCTCTTGGGAACGAAGATCATTCCTCCCTGACGATGCCCGGAATTTGCCACATTTCACCGCGCGGCGCAAAGCCTTTGTAAAAAGGCACAACCTCTGCGGGAAACCTTGCCAGCAGCCGGAACAGCGGGCCTGTTTTGGCACGATTTCTTTGGTGGTGGAAACAATGCTGCGGCTGGCCGGAGGAAGGCCGGGGACTGCGAATCGCGGCCTCAGCCCAGAAGGTCGGTCGCCGGGTTCTCGGCAATCTCGACATCGGCGTAGTAGCGCTGTGCCTGGATCGCCGAACGGTGCAGCGACAGCTGCATCGCGGCGGCCAAGGGCGCACCGTCGAGCGCGGCCTGGGTCAAAAATCCCGCGCGCAGGCCATGCGGCGTGGCGTAGTCGGCAGGCAGCCCGGCGACCTTCAGCCGGTGCCGCAGGATCACCCTGAGCGCGTCGGGGGCGAGACGGCGGGCAAGCACCCGGTCCGCCCTGGAGACGGGCCGGAAAAGCGGCCCTCCGGCGATCTCCGCCGTCTCGATCCAGTGCACCAGGGCGCGGGCGCCGCGGCCCTTCAAGGGCAGGCGGGGGGCTGCTCCGGGGCCGGTCGTCTTGGTCGAGACGAGACGGAGCCAGACGAGGCCCTTCCCGGGGAATTCCTGGAGGTCGATATCGGCGCGGTCGAGGGCCGCGACCTCGCTCCGCCGCCGCCCGCCCGAGGCGAAGGCCAAGGTCAGCATCGCGCGGTCGCGCAACCCTCGCATCGTGTCGTCGCAACTGCTTAGAATCGTCTCTAACACGGGCCTTGTG
>JBBKVJ010000216.1:0-4177 GCA_037968375.1 Paracoccaceae bacterium
CGTAGCCATTGATCGCCACGCCCGAGCGCGACTTCTGGCCCTTGATACCGCGGCCTGCGGTCTTGCCCTTGCCCGAACCGGGGCCACGGCCCACGCGCATCCGTTTCTTGGTCGCACCGGGATTGTCGGAAAGTTCGTTCAGTTTCATGTCGCTTCTCCTTGCCGGATGCGGCCCCCAGCGACGGGAGCGGCCGACCACGGCGTTTCTGATAAGGTTTGCGCAGCCGTTTTTTCAGGCCACCGGCGGCGTATAGGGGAAACCGGGGGTTGGACGCAAGAGCGAACATGGGCTGGCACCGCTCGAGGATGTCAGACCGTGGTTACATAAAGCCACGTCAGCCAAAGCCCGGCGGCCAGCCCGAACACCACGGCTTCCGCCGGATCAACTGGCCGGCGACGGGACGCTGGATAGAAGAGCGGCTTCGCGGTGCGAAACACCAATGCCGACGGCAGGGCGATGATCGCCGTAGCGGCCAGACCGAACAGGCCGGTCAGGGCGCCAGTGGGGATCAAAAGCAGAAAGGCTGCCGGTGCTATCCATGATTGAAGGCGCGCCGCCAGGAACACCAGGGCACCCAATGCGGCGGCCAGGACATGTGCCGCAAGGAATTCGTCAAGCATCGTTGCCGACAGCACAAGCCCCATTGCCGCAAGAGCCAAAGCAAACCCGCGCGCAGCTTTCGGGGCCGGTCCGGTCAGAAGCAACACGGCCTGCAGACCCGCAGCAAGCAAAAGCGTCGGTATCGCGAGGCGCCACGAAACACTGAGCACGCCCCACACCGACACCAGCAGGATCAGCAACTCCGAATATAGCAGGGTCGGGTGCAGCGGTTCCTTGCAGCACCGGCTTTTGCCACCGTTCCAGAGCCACGACAGGACGGGAACCAGATCAATCGCGCCAAGTGTCTTGCCACAGGAATCGCAATAGGACCGTCCGTTCGGTGGTCCCGCAACGCCACTGCGCGCCCGGTCGGCCCAGCATTGCAGAAAGCTGGCGTTCATTGGCGAGAAGGCAGTCAGAATGAGTGTGGTGACGAGGATAAGGTCGGGAATGGAAGGCAAGAGCGGCTCGCTTGTTTGCTGGGTCTGGCTGTTTCAGTCTGCCCACACTTGCTGGCGATTCAAGGGCGATGCCGGGGCAACCCCAAGGGATTGTCGGCGACGTTGCATTCCTGAAGGAAATTGCGCCCCATCAATAACAAAACGCCCCGGTTTTCCGGGGCGTTTGAAAACACTGCGCAAAAAGTAGAGGTCAGCCCCGCTCTTCGACGATCTCGACCATGTGCGAGATCGAGTTGACCATGCCGCGGACAGAAGGCGTGTCTTCCAGTTCGCGGGTGCGGTGCATCTTGTTCAGGCCCAGACCGATCAGCGTTGCACGCTGTTTGGCGGGGCGGCGGATCGGGCTGCCGATCTGCTTGACTATGATGGTTTTTGCCACGATCAGGCCTCCTCGGTTTCGGCTGCGGCGGCCGGTGCTTCATCCCGCTTGGGCAGGATGTCGGCGACCTTCTTGCCGCGACGTTGTGCCACCGAACGCGGCGAGGCTTCTTTCTGAAGCCCGTCCATGGTCGCCCGGATCATGTTGTAGGGGTTCTGGCTGCCGCTCGACTTTGCGACGACGTCCTGAATGCCCAGCATTTCGAACACGGCACGCATCGGACCACCGGCGATGATCCCGGTACCGTGCGGTGCCGAGCGCATCACGACCCGACCAGCGCCGTGGCGGCCTTCGATGTCGTGGTGCAATGTGCGGCCTTCGCGCAGCGCAACGCGGATCAACTGGCGTTTGGCCTGCTCGGTGCCTTTGCGGATCGCCTCGGGCACCTCTTTGGCCTTGCCCTTGCCGAAGCCGACACGGCCCTTTTGATCGCCTACAACGACGAGTGCAGCAAAGCCGAACCGCTTACCGCCCTTGACGGTCTTCGAGACGCGATTGATCGCCACAAGGCGGTCAGCGAATTCGGGGTTCTCGTCGCGGTCGCGGCGGCCGCCCCTCTGGTTTTGGTCTCTGGCCATCTGGCCTCCTTCTCAAGTCTCGTGGCGCTAGCGCCGATTGGTCCAACCGAAGTGCCCGAAGGCCCCGGTCATCGAAGGTGGAATGAAACCCCACCCTACAGTGTGGCGCAGAGTGGGGTCGAACCCCACCATTGCCTTATATCTTCAGCCCGGCTTCCCGAGCGGCTTCGGCCAGTGCCTTGACCTTGCCGTGGAATAGGAAACCGCCACGGTCGAAATAAGCCTCGTCGATGCCCGCTTTCTTGGCACGCTCGGCGATGGCCGATCCAACCTTTGCAGCGGCTTCGACGTTGTTCTTGCCCACGATGCCCAGATCCTTCTCAAGCGAAGAAGCCGAGGCAAGCGTGACGCCCTGCACATCGTCAATCAGCTGCACGCTGATATTCTTGTTCGAACGGTGAACCGACAGGCGCACGCGCCCGGCATTCACCTTGCGAAGCTTGTTCCGAACGCGCATGCGGCGCTTCTGGAACAGTTCCCGTTTGCTAAGTGCCATTTCGTGCGTCCCTTACTTCTTCTTGCCTTCCTTGCGGAAGATATACTCGTCCTTGTAGCGGATGCCTTTGCCCTTGTAGGGCTCGGGAGCGCGCCACTCGCGGATGTTGGCCGCAACCTGGCCGACGAGTTGTTGATCAATGCCTTCGACGATGATTTCCGTCAGCTTCGGAGCCGTAACGGTCACGCCCTCGGGCACCTGGAATTCGACATCGTGGCTAAGGCCGAGGTTAAGCCTCAGAGTGTTGCCTGCCATCTGGGCGCGATAACCAACGCCCTGGATTTCAAGCTCTTTCTTGAAGCCGTCGGTCACGCCGGTGACAAGGTTTGCCACCATCGTGCGGCTCATGCCCCACTGTTGACGCGCGCGCTTGGAGTTGCCGCGCGGTTCGACCGAGACACGGTTTCCATCCACGGCAATCGACACGTCGTCGGTTGCCGTGAACATACGCTGACCCTTCGGGCCTTTGACTGTGACGGTCTGACCCGAAACGGAAGCTTCAACTCCCGAGGGCAGCTCGACCGGTTTTTTCCCAATACGAGACATTGCCAGACCTCCTTAGAAGACCGTGCAGAGCACTTCGCCGCCAGTATTGGCCGAGCGCGCTGCCTGATCCGACATGACGCCTTTCGGCGTCGATACGATGGAAACGCCAAGACCCTGACGCACCTGCGGGATGTCCTTGACACCCATGTAGACGCGACGGCCGGGCGTTGACACGCGACTGATTTCACGAATGACAGGTGTGCCTTCGTAATACTTCAGCGAGATTTCAATGGCCGGGTGGCCGTCCTTGCCCGTGGTCTTTTCGTATCCGCGAATATAGCCCTCGTCCGCCAACACATCCAGCACCCAGGCACGAAGCTTGGACGCGGGTGTTTCGACGGTGGACTTGCCACGCATCTGCGCATTGCGGATGCGTGTCAGCATATCACCGAGAGGATCGTTCATTCTTGTTCCTCCTTACCAGCTTGACTTGACCAGGCCCGGAATCTGGCCCATCGAGCCAAGATCACGCAGCGCGATCCGCGACATTCTCAGCTTGCGGTAATAGGCGTGTGGACGCCCCGTCAGCTGGCAACGATTGTGAAGTCGGGTGGCAGAGCTGTTGCGCGGCAGTTGCGCCAGTTTCAGGCTTGCCATGAACCGCTCTTCCACGGGTTTGGATTGGTCGCTCACGATCTTTTTAAGCGCGGCGCGCTTGGTGGCATACTTGTCCACCAGTGCCTGACGCTTCTTCTCGCGTTCGATCATTGCTTTCTTTGCCATTTCGGTTCTCTCCCAGGCTCAGCTGTTGAACGGCATGTTGAAGTGTTTCAACAGCGCCTTGGCTTCCGCATCCGTCTTGGCGTTGGTGCAGATGATGATGTCCATGCCCCAGACCTCGTCGACCTTGTCGAAGTTGATCTCGGGGAAGACGATGTGCTCTTTCAGACCCATCGCGTAATTGCCGCGACCGTCGAAGGCCGAGCCTTTCACGCCGCGAAAGTCGCGGACACGGGGCAGAGCAACGGTGACGAGACGATCCAGAAAGTCGTACATGCGATCACCACGAAGTGTGACCTTCGTGCCAAGCGGCATGTCTTCTCGAACGAGGAAGACAGCAATCGACTTCTTTGCCTTGTTGATTACTGCCAGTTGGCCAGCGATGGTGCTCTGGTC
>JBBKVJ010000217.1:0-7881 GCA_037968375.1 Paracoccaceae bacterium
TCGCCCGCCTCAAGGATTGGCGTCGCATCTCAACCCGCTACGACAGATGCGCCGATCTGTTCCTCTCAGCATGCGCGCTCGCAGCCATCGTCATGTTTTGGCTATGAGTCCTGACCCTAAGAGGTCGCCGCTTTATGGCCGAGCATCGCCCCACTTCAATCGTCGCGCCAACGCCACCGTAACGGCTGCCCGGCGGGCTTCGCCCTTGTCACCGGGCGGGGCGATTGGTTCGGGTGCTAACCCCGCCACTGGAACACCCCGCTTGCCCGCCCGCCAGTCCCGGCCTAGCCTCGCCGCCATGACAACAGCATTCCTCACCCATCCCGATTGCCTGACCCATGTCACGCCCCCAGGGCACCCCGAACAGGTGGCGCGGCTCGAGGCGGTCCTGGCGCGGTTGCAAGTCCCTAAATACGACGCACTGCTGCGCGTCGACGCGCCCTTGGGCGACGAGGCCGATATCCTGCGCTGCCATCCGCAAAGCCATATCGACCGGATCAAAGCCGCGATCCCGGCCGATGGCTGGGCCTCGCTCGATGCCGATACGCATCTGTCGCCCGGATCGCTCAACGCCGCACTGCGCGGCGTCGGCGCCGCCTGCCATGCCGTCGACATGGTGCTGGCCGGCGAGGCAAAGAACGCCTTTTGCGCCACCCGCCCGCCCGGTCATCACGCCGAAACCGAAACCGCGATGGGATTTTGCCTGTTCGGCAACGTCGCCATCACCGCCAAACGCGCGCTGGATCACCACGGCCTGCAACGCGTCGCGATCATGGATTTCGACGTCCATCACGGCAACGGCACGCAAGACCTGCTCTGGGCCGAGAAACGCGCGCTGTTCGCCTCGACCCACCAGATGCCGCTGTACCCCGGCACCGGCGACCGGCACGAGTCCGGCGCGCACGGCAACATCCTGAACGTACCGCTGCCGCCCGGCGCCGATGGCCGCGCCTTCCGTCAGGCGATCGAGGCGATGGTCCTGCCCGCACTCGATGATTTCGCCCCCGAACTTCTGCTGATTTCCGCCGGTTTCGATGCACATCGCGATGATCCGCTGGCGCAGATGAACCTGACCGAGGCCGATTTCACCTGGGTCACCCGCCAGCTATGCGCCCTTGCCGACAAGCATTGCGAGGGCCGGGTGGTCTCGACACTGGAGGGCGGCTATGATCTGCCCGCGCTGGCCGCAAGTGTCGCGGCGCATGTGGATGTGCTGATGGAGCAAGGCGGATGAGCGATAAACCGGTCAAGGAGCTGAGCTTCGAAGAGGCGATGGGCGAGTTGGAAAAGGTCGTGGCGCAGCTGGAACGCGGCGATGTGGCGCTGGATGCCTCGATCAAGCTTTACGAACGCGGTGCCGCACTCAAGGCGCATTGCGAGACCAGGCTGAAGGCCGCCGAGGAAAAGGTCGCGCAGATCACGCTGGGCGAGGGTGGGCAGCCGACGGGAACGACACCCGTAGACCCCGCGTAACCCCGATGTTCGAAGACAGCCTGCGGGGTGCGGCGGCCCGGGTGCAGGCCCGGCTGCAAGCCGCGCTGGCCGACGCGCCCGATCTGGCCGTGATCCACGCCATGCGCCATGCGCTGAAAGGCGGCAAGGGTCTGCGCGGATTTCTGGTGATCGAAGGCGCGCGCCTGCACGGCATCGACCCCGAAGATGCGGTCTTTGCGGCGGCGGCGGTCGAGGCGGTGCATGCCTATTCGCTGGTCCACGACGATCTGCCCTGCATGGACGATGACGCGTTGCGGCGCGGCCAGCCAACGATCCACGTCAAATGGGATGAGGCGACGGCGGTGCTGGCGGGCGATGCGTTGCAGGCCCTGGCCTTCGAACTGCTGGCCACCGAGACCGATTGCCCCGCCGATATCCGCCTGACGTTGATCGCGTCGCTGGCACGGGCCGCGGGTGCCGCGGGGATGGTGCTGGGTCAGGCCCAGGACATCGCGGCGGAAACCGCCGCCACGCCGCTGACGCTGGACCAGATCACCGCCCTTCAGGCCAACAAGACCGGTGCGCTGATCGGCTGGTCGGCGCAGGCGGGCGCGCATCTGGGCCAGACCGACCCGACACCGCTGCGGCGATACGCCCGGGCGCTGGGTCTTGCGTTCCAGATCGCCGATGACATTCTGGATGTCGAAGGCGATGCCGGCAAGGCCGGGAAACGTCTTGGCAAGGATGCTGTGGCAGGCAAGGCGACGTTCGTGTCGCTGCTTGGCCTCGACGGTGCGAAAGCGCGCGCTGACGCTTTGGTAACCGAAGCCGAGCGCGCCTTGGCACCTTATGGCAAGGCCGCGGAAACCTTGCGCGACGCGGCGCGTTTCGTTATCGCCCGCGACAGTTGATCACGCCCGGGGAGGGCAGCATGAAACCGGCCACACCGCTTCTTGACCGCGTGAAATCTCCCGCCGACCTGAAACCGCTGTCGGATCGCGAACTGGCGCAGCTGGCGGACGAGCTGCGCGCCGAGACGTTCTCGGCGGTCGGCGAAACCGGCGGGCATCTGGGTGCAGGGCTGGGCGTGGTCGAACTGACGGTGGCGCTGCATGCCGTCTTCGACACGCCGAAGGACCGCCTGATCTGGGATGTCAGCCACCAATCCTACCCCCACAAGATCCTGACCGGACGGCGCGACCGGATGCCGACGCTGCGCCAGACGGACGGGCTGTCGGGCTTTACCAAGCGGTCAGAAAGCCCCTATGACCCGTTCGGCGCGGCGCATTCCTCGACCTCGATCTCGGCGGCTCTGGGCTTTGCCGTGGCCCGCGATCTGGGCGGCGCGCCCGAGCATGGCATCGGCGACTGCATCGCGGTGATCGGGGATGGCGCGATCTCGGCGGGCATGGCTTACGAGGCGCTGAACAACGCAGGCCATCTGAAAAAGCGCCTGTTCGTGATCCTGAACGACAACGAGATGTCGATCGCACCCCCCGTTGGTGCGATGTCGGCCTACCTGTCTCGCCTCTACGCCGAAGAACCGTTTCAAGAGCTGAAGGCCGCCGCCAAGGGCGCGGTGTCGCTGCTGCCGGAACCGTTCCGCGAAGGCGCCAAACGCGCCAAGGACATGCTCAAACACATGACCGTCGGCGGCACATTGTTCGAAGAGCTGGGGTTCAGCTACGTCGGCCCGATCGACGGCCACGACATGACGCAGCTTCTGGCCGTGCTGCGCACCACCAAGGCACGTGCTACCGGACCGATGCTGATCCACGTGCTGACCACAAAGGGTAAGGGCTATGGCCCCGCCGAACAGGCCCGCGACGGTGGCCATGCGACAGCGCCCTTCGACATGATCACCGGCAAGCAAAAAAAGGCACCCTCGAACGCGCCGTCCTACACAAAGGTCTTCGCCGAAAGCCTGATCGCCGAGGCCGAGGACGACCCCCGGATCGTCGCCGTGACGGCGGCGATGCCCGACGGCACCGGCCTGAACCTTTTCGGCGAGCGGTTTGCAGCCCGCACCTTCGACGTCGGCATCGCCGAACAGCATGCCGTCACCTTTTCGGCAGGCCTTGCTGCGGGCGGGATGCGGCCGTTCTGTGCGATCTATTCGACGTTCCTGCAGCGCGGCTACGATCAGGTGGTACATGACGTGGCGATCCAGCGCCTGCCGGTACGTTTTGCCATCGACCGGGCCGGGCTGGTCGGCGCCGACGGAGCGACCCATGCAGGCGCCTTCGACATCGCCTACCTGGCGAACCTGCCCGGATTTGTGGTGATGGCGGCGGCGGACGAGGCGGAACTGGTGCATATGGTCGCTACCGCCGCCGCGCATGACGACGGCCCCATCGCCTTTCGCTTTCCGCGCGGCGAAGGCGTCGGCGTCGAGATGCCGGAACGCGGGCAAGTTTTGCCGATCGGCAAAGGCCGAATCATCGCCGAAGGCGCCCGGGTGGCGATCCTGTCATTCGGCACCCGGCTTGCCGAGGTGCACAAAGCCGTCGAAAGCCTCGGCGCCAAAGGCATCCGCCCGACCATCGCCGACGCGCGTTTCGCCAAACCGCTGGACCGCGCGTTGATCCTGCGCCTGGCGGCGGATCACGAGGCGCTGATCACCATCGAAGAGGGCGCCGTGGGTGGCTTCGGCAGCCATGTGGCGCAGCTGTTGGCCGACGAAGGCGTCTTCGACCGGGGCCTGAAATTCCGCTCGATGGTGCTGCCCGATATCTTCATCGACCAGTCCAGCCCAGAAGCCATGTATGCGGTGGCGGGCCTGAATGCAGCACAGATCGAGGCCAAGGTGCTGCAGGTGCTGGGCGTCGCGGATATCGCCAGCCGTCGCGCCTGACCCGGGCAATTCTTCTGGCGAAGAATTGGGCGCCATCCTCGACGCCGGGCACGACACCGATCCTTCGCAAGAAGGATCGTTCTGCCAATTCTTCGCCAGAAGAATTGCTATCTCCGGCAGGAAATCAGCTGCAGATTATAGGTATCGGCGCGCGCCGCGACCTCGCCCGCCACCCTGACCAGCCAGGCTTTTTCGTTGAAGCTGCCGCGTGCGTAGCCGGTGTGACCCTCGTGATAGGCCAGATACTGATTGCGCGCATCGGTCAGCGCCACGTTGTTCTTCTTCACCGTCTGGTTCGCATACCAGCCCATGAAATCGGTCGCATCGGCGATATCGTCGCGCTTGGCGCGCCCGTTGCCGGTCTCACGCTCGTATTCCTCCCAGGTGCCGTCCAGCGCCTGCGAATAGCCATAGGCCGACGATTGCCGGCCCATCGGGATCACGCCCAGCGCATAGCGGAACGGGGTGCGCGCATCGCCGACGAACTTCGATTCCTGATAGATCATCGCCGCCTGCACCGCGACCGGCACATTCCAGCGCCGCTCGGCCCGCTCCATCGCGCGGAAATATTCCGGGCGTTCGCTGGCCAGCGCACAGGCGTTGTCCAGATTACGTGGCGCGGAATAGTTGCCACCGCCCCCGCATGACGCAAGGAACAGCACAAGGGATATGCGGAGAAACCTGCTCATCTGCCGCTCGCTTTTCTTCTTTTGCGGGCAGGATAAAGGATTTTACCGGCATGGGGAATCCCCCTTGCCCACCGGATCAGATCACGAATGCGAGTGTCAGCGGCAGGGTCAGGACCGACAGAACCGTCGAGACCACGACAAGCCCGGCCACCGATTCGGAATCGGCGGCATATTTTTCGGCGATCAGATACGAGGTCACGGCCACCGGCGTCGACAGTTGCAGCACCAGCACCGCAAACGGCACCGGCGGCAGCGCGAACCAGCGCCCGACGGCCCAGGCGATGGCGACGCACAGCACAACCTTGGCCACCGACAGCCAGACCGCCCGGCCCAGCCGCGCCGGTTGCAGCCGCGCCACCGTCACGCCCAACGTGACCAGCATCAGCGGAATCGCCATTTGCCCGGTCAGTTCCAGCGTGTTGGTCAGAAAGGTCGGCGTCTCCCACCCCTGCCAGAGGAACAGCGCGCCCAGAACCGTGGCGCCGACCATCGGCTCTTTCAGCACCCGCGCCGGATTGCCGCCGCCGGTGACCAGCCAGATGCCGAAGGTGAATGACCAGATCGCCATGATCGCAAAGACGACGACCGCGAAACCCAGGCCTTCCTCACCGAAGGCAAACAGCGCCAGCGGCAGGCCGAGGTTGCCGGTATTGCCGAAAATCAGCGGCGACAGATAGGTCGGCTGGTCCAGCCGCGCCGCGCGCACCAGCAAGAAAAATACAATTGTTACAACCCCGTAGGCGACGACAGACGCCAGCGAAATCGCCGCCAGAGCGCTGGCATCCACATCGGTCTTCATCAGCGCCACAAAGATCAGACATGGCACCGACAGCGTCATCGCCAGCCGGGTCACGAACTCGACCCGGTAATCGAAGCCCATCTTTACCCAGACGAAACCCACCGCTGCCAAAAGGAACACCGGCGCCACGATCTCCAGCACTGTGAGGGCAATGTTCACAAACTGTTTCCCATGATTCCGATGCAGGTGGTTTGCCAAACGCCGGGCCGAGGTCTACTTAGGGGGCATGAGGGTTGCAATAGAATGCTGAGAACGCTGGCCAAATATCATCTGGGTCAGGTGGTGCGCCACAAGAAGCATCCGTTTCGGGGCGTCGTGTTCGACGTGGACCCCGAGTTTTCCAATTCCGAGGAATGGTACCGCGCGATCCCCGAAGACAGCCGCCCGTCGAAACACCAGCCGTTCTATCACCTCTTGGCCGAGAATGAGCAGGACTACTACGTCGCCTATGTCTCGGAACAGAACCTGATCCCGGATGAAACCGGTGAGCCGGTGGACCATCCCGATCTGTCCGACCTTTTTGGCGACTTCGAGAATGGCGCCTATCCGCTGCAGGTCCAGTTGAACTAAGGCGCTATGGGGCTTGGGCGACAGCGGTCTCTTTCAGCGATTCCAGTTGGCGTGCCGGAAAATGGCACAACAAAGGCCAGCGGCTGACCGCGGGCTGCCGCGTGCCACGCCAAAGGTCGCCGCTTTATGGTTGAACCCCGCCAGATCTCATTCGTTGCACCAACGTCACCATAGCGGCTGATCGTCGTGCCATAGGCACGCCTACGGCGTGACGGGGCGGTCATCCGCTGCCCGGCGGGCTAAAGCCCTTTTCACCGGGCTGGGTGCTTGGCCGGGGGCGTTATCTTGCCTTCCTGTGCACAGGCGCGCGAATACGGCTTCGTCCCCACATCTCAATAGCCCAGCGCGCAACCGTCCTTGCGATGATCCGAGGCACCTTCCAGCACACCCGCCGCGTGGTCGATCAAGATCGCCTGCGCGCCGCCGATGGCGGTGTCGGGGGTCGTCACCTCATGCCCCATGTCGGCCAGCGCCTGCCGCACCTCGGCGCCATAGCCGCGCTCCAGCTTCAAGGCACCTGCATCCCAGAACGCGCGGGGCTGGTCGATCGCCGCCTGCGGGTCGATCCCGAAATCGACCACGTTCGACACGAACCGCGCGTGACCCGTCGCCTGATACTGCCCGCCCATCACGCCAAACGGCAGCGTCACCCGACCGTCCTGTTTCAGCATCGCCGGGATGATCGTGTGCATCGGGCGCTTGCCGCCCTTGGCTTCGTTCGGATGGCCTTCCGCCAGCGTGAACCCCGCACCCCGGTTATGCAGCAACAGGCCGAACCTGTCGGTGGCGATGCCCGAGCCGAAGGAATGAAAGATCGAATAGATCAGCGACACCGCCATCCGGTCGCGGTCGACCACGGTCAGATAGATGGTTTCCTTGTGCACCGCGTCGGAACTGGACTGCGGACTGGCCATCGCCCGGCCCGGGTCGATCAAGGCGGCCAGCCGCACCCCGGTTTCCGGCGCCAGCAGATGCTGCAACCGGGTCATGTGATCGGCGTCGCCCAGAAACCGGTTGCGCGCATCATAGGCAAGCTTGGTCGCTTCCGCCTCGATATGCGCGCGCGCCGCGCCCACGGGGTCCAGCGCGGCCAGATCGAACTGCGACAGGATATTGGTCAGCAGGATCGCCGCCGCACCCTGCCCGTTCGGCGGATGCTCGACCAGTTCGGTGCCACGATACATACCGCTGATCGGGTCGCCCCAACTGGCCTCGACTGCGGCGAAATCCTCTGCCGTATGCACGCCGCCCAGCGCCTGCAACGCGGCCAGCATATCCTTGGCCACCTCGCCCTCGTAGAACGCGCGGCGTCCGTCCTTTGCGATCCGGCGCAGCACCTCGGCCTGGCCCGGCGCGCGGAACATCTGGCCCGGGCGCGCAGGTTTGCCGCCGATCAAGAACCGCTCGCGCGCGACGCCCTGCAGCACCTTCGCCCCGTCGACCCAGTCCAGCGCCACCCGCGGCGCTACCGGCACGCCCTCGTCCGCATAGCGGATCGCAGGCGCCAGAACCCGGTCGAGACCCCAGCGCCCATG
>JBBKVJ010000218.1:0-8677 GCA_037968375.1 Paracoccaceae bacterium
TTCCCGCCCTGTCTCGTGGTTTCGAGATCGAGACTGAACTGCTCGTCCACGTGCTGGTCTTGCGGCTGATGCGCGGCGGCGCGCAAGGGTTAGGGTCGGCTCAGGACTTTGCTGAAGACCAGCGTTTCCAGATCGAACGGCCCGGCAGTTGCGTTCAGTCGGGTCATGTGGGTGCCGTGACAGGCGTCGTGCAAGAGCCGCGCCACAGCTTCCTCCTTGCCGGGATCGGGCCGCCGCAGAGTCACGCCGCAGAGTCACGCCGCAGAGCCACCCACCGTCAGCCCACCGATCATCAACGTCGGCTGCCCCACCCCCACCGGCACCCATTGCCCGGCCTTGCCGCAGTTGCCGATGCCGGGGTCAAGCGCCATGTCGTTGCCGATGGCGCGGATCTGTTTCAGCGCGGTCGGGCCGTCGCCGATCAGCGTCGCGCCCTTTACCGCCGCGCCGATCTTGCCGTTCTTCACGCGGTAGGCCTCGGTGCAGGAGAACACGAACTTGCCGTTGGTGATATCGACCTGACCGCCGCCAAAGCCCACGGCATAGATGCCGTCCTTCAGGCTGGCCACTATGCCAGCGGGATCGTCGCCACCCGACAGCATGTAGGTGTTGGTCATTCGCGGCATCGGCGTGTGGGCATAGCTTTCGCGGCGCCCGTTGCCGGTCGCCGCGACGCCCATCAGGCGGGCATTCTGCCGGTCCTGCATGTAGCCCACGAGGATACCATCCTCGATCAGCACGTTCTTTGCCGACGGCGTACCCTCGTCATCGACAGTGATCGACCCGCGCCGGTCGGGGATCGTGCCATCATCCAGGACGGTGACCCCGGGCGAGGCGATGCGGGTGCCCATAAGCCCTGAGAACGCCGAGGTTTTCTTGCGGTTGAAATCGCCCTCCAGCCCGTGGCCGATGGCCTCGTGCAGCAAGATGCCGGGCCAGCCGGGGCCAAGCACCACGTCCATCATGCCTGCGGGTGCCGGTTCGGCGCCGAGGTTGACCAGCGCGATTCTCAGCGCCTCGCGGATCATGCCCTGCCAGCGGGCAGGTTCCAGCAGCGCCGCGATTCCGTGGCGGCCACCGGCCCCGGTGCTGCCCTGTTCGCGGCGGCCGTTCTCCTCGACGATGACCGACACATTCAGCCGCGCCATCGGCCTGATGTCGCTGACGCGCAGGCCTTCGGGGCGCAGGATATCGACCTCCTGATGCGAGGCGGCAAGCGTGGCCGAAACCTGCACCACGCGGGGGTCGAGCGCGCGGGCGAAGGCGTCGATCTCGCGCAAGGTATCAAGCTTGGTGGCAAAGGCCGCGCCCTCGATCGGGTCGGTGTCGCTATAGAGGCGCTGATTGGTGGCTTTAGGCGGCAGGGCAAGCGTGCCGCCACCATCACCGACGGCCAGCCGGGCGGTCTCAGACGCCCGGATTAAGGCGGTCTCGGAAATCTCGGTCGAATGCGCGTAACCCGCCGTATCGCCGCGCACGGCGCGCAGGCCGAATCCTTCGGCGGCGTCATAGCTGGCCGTCTTTACGCGGCCATCGTCAAACACCAACACCTCGGATCGGCGCCGTTCCAGAAACAACTCGCCATCGTCGGCGCCCTCGGTCGCTGCTTTCAGAACGGCCAGAGCGCGGCTTTCGTCCAAAGCGGTCTCGAACGGGCGGAAGGTGTCACTTGGCATGGGCACTCCGATCAGGTCAGGGCGGGCAAGCGTCCGTTTGCCGCAACGGTTTCACTTGTCCTTTGGCCTTGAATATGGTTTTCACCGGGCCAGTATACAACGGGCTTTCGTATGGTCGCTGCGACCGTGCCGCAAGCCCGGCGCCAAGACCGCCAGGCCAGGCCGAGAGGCCGGACCGCAGGAATAGGGAACCAAGATGCGACTTCTCACCAGGATTTCCGGAGCCATCGTGACCGCCAGCCTTGCCGCAGGCACCGCCATGGCGCAGACCCTGCCCGACAACCTGCCGGTGATCGGCGCGCCGATCCCGCGGGGCATGGATTTTCAGCCCGCGGTGACGAGTGTCGCGCAAGACATCCAGTGGCTGGACGGGTTCGTGAACGTCATCATTGCGGCGATCTGTCTGTTCGTCGTGGTGCTGTTGGCGTACTGCATCGTGCGCTACAATCGGCGCGCCAATCCTGAACCGGCGCGGTTTACCCACAACACCCCGATCGAACTGGCCTGGACCGGTATCCCGGTGGTGATCTTGCTGGTGATCCTGGCGTTCTCGCTGCCGATCCTGTTCAATCAGCAGATCATGCCGAAGGCCGATGTCATCATCAAGGCGACCGGCAACCAATGGTACTGGAGCTATGAATATCCCGAGGAAGGTCTGACCTTCGACAGCTTCATGCTGCAGCGCGACGAGCTGGCTGCGGCAGGCTACCAGCCCGATCATTACCTTCTGGCCACCGATACCTCTGTCGTGGTTCCCACAGGGCAAAAAGTGCTGGTGCAGGTGACCGGCGCTGACGTGATCCACGCCTGGACGATACCGGCCTTCGGGGTCAAGCAAGACGCTGTGCCCGGCCGTCTGGCCGAGATGTGGTTCGAAGTCGACGAGGGCATGGAGGGCGTCTATTTCGGCCAGTGTTCCGAGCTGTGCGGCAAGGATCACGCCTATATGCCGATCACCGTCAAGGCGGTGACACAGGCGGATTACGCGATCTGGTTGGCCAGTGTGAACACTGCGGCACTGGACGCAGCACCCGCATTCGACATCGCCGCGAACGACTGACCCCACGCTTCCGACCGGAGGATAGATGAGTGACATCACCGCCATAGACCGCCCGTATGACGCGAGGTTCGGCGATTACGTGCAGCTGTTGAAGCCGCGCGTCATGTCGCTGGTCGTGTTCACGGCGATGGTGGGCCTCTTGGTGGCGCCGGTGCCGATGCACCCGTTCCTGGGCTTTGCCGCGATACTGTTCATCGCACTGGGGGCTGGGGCCTCGGGGGCGCTGAACATGTGGTGGGACGCCGATATCGACGCGGTGATGAAGCGCACTGCCAAACGCCCGGTGCCGGATGGCCGGGTCCGGGCGGATGAAGCTTTGGCGGTGGGCGTGGCCCTGTCGGGGCTGGCTGTGGTGATGCTGGGCCTGACGACGAACTGGTTTGCCGCCGGATTTCTGGCCTTCACGATCTTCTTTTACGCGGTCGTCTACACGATGTGGCTGAAGCGGTCGACACCGCAGAATATCGTCATCGGGGGCGCAGCGGGCGCGTTTCCCCCGATGATCGGCTGGGCTGCCGCCACCGGCGGTGTCAGCGTCGAGGCCTGGCTGATGTTCGCGCTGATCTTCCTCTGGACGCCGCCGCATTTCTGGGCTTTGGCGCTGTTCATGAAGGAAGATTACCACAAGGCCGGGGTACCGATGCTGACCGTGACGCATGGTCGCCGCGCCACACGGGTGCATATCCTGGCCTATACCGTCGTGTTGGCGCTGTTCGCAATCGGCGCTAGTTTCACCGCGCTGGGTGGCCCTGTCTACATCGCCGCCGCCCTGGTCCTGAACGCGATCTTCTTGATCGGCGCGGTTCGTATCTGGCGCCGGGATGAGGCCACGGCCGAGGCCGATGGCTATGCCGCCGAGAAGAAGTTCTTCCGGTTCTCGCTCTTGTACCTCTTCCTGCATTTTGGCGCGCTTCTGGTCGATGCCACGCTGCTGCGTGCGGGGCTGTTCTGATGGCGATGCCCAAGGATCACGAATTGCACAAACGGCGGCTGTCGATGAATGTCGGCGTCGGGCTGACGCTGGTGGCGTTTGCGGCACTGATGTTCGGCATCACGGTGGTGAAGATCTCGAATGGCTCACTTTTGGAGGCCGCCGATCATAAGCCGCGCGCCTCGGCGCTGCCGATCACCGAGCCTAGACCATGATCGGCTGGTATCGCAGGCTGGGCGACACGCAAAAGACGCTGGCGCAGACCGTGGCCGTGGTCGCGGTAATGGGGTCGCTCGGCTTTGCGTCGGTGCCGCTTTACGATCTGTTCTGCCGGGTCACCGGCTTTGGCGGCACGACATCGGTCGCCACCGGGTCCACGGGAGAGATTCTCGACCAGACGGTGACGGTGCGCTTCGACGCTTCGCTGGCCGCCGGAATGCCCTGGAAATTTCGCCCGATGCAGCGCGAGATGCAAGTGCGGATCGGCGAAGTCGCACTGGCCTTCTACGAGGCGCACAACCCGACCAGCCTGCCTGTCGCGGGGCAGGCGAGCTACAACGTCGTGCCCTATGCGGCAGGTGGCTATTTCACCAAGATCGACTGCTTTTGCTTCGAAGAGCAGGTGCTGGCGCCGGGCGAAACCGTCCAGATGCCGGTGACGTTCTTCGTCGATCCATCAATCGTCGAGGATGACGACGGAAAGCTGGTGAACCAGATCACGCTGTCCTATACATTCCACACCATCGACCTGCCGGAAACTGCCGCTCTTGCGGGCGGTGCCCCGCAGGGTGCCACCAACTGACCACCCGAACGGAGAGTTCGCATGGCCCACGCCAAAGCCCACGACTACCACATTCTGCACCCTTCGATCTGGCCGTTCATCGGCGCGCTCAGCGGCTTTGCCATGCTCTTTGGCTCGGTCCTCTGGATGCACGGGATGGGCCCCTGGCTTTGCCTGATCGGCTTTGTCGGTGTCCTGTACGTGATGTTCGCCTGGTGGTCCGACGTCGTGACCGAAAGCAACGTGGGCGACCATACGCCGGTTGTCCGGATCGGCCTGCGCTATGGCTTTATCCTGTTCATCATGTCCGAGGTGATGTTCTTTTCGGCCTGGTTCTGGAGCTTTTTCAAACACGCCATCTATCCGATGGAGGAATATGTCGGCACCGCCTATGTGCCGCCCGAGTTCTACCACGTCGATCCCTTGCATGTGCCCTTGATGAACACGCTGATCCTGCTTTTGTCGGGCTGTGCCGTGACCTGGGCGCACCATGCGCTGGTGCATGGCGGATCGCGCAAGGACGTGGCCAACGGCCTGCTGATCGGCATCCTTCTGGGCGTCGCCTTCACCGGGCTTCAGGCCTATGAATACTGGTATCTGATCGGCCCGCAGGACTGGACCTTCGGCGGCGACAGGTTCTTTTCGAACTTCTTCATGGCCACGGGTTTCCACGGCTTTCACGTGCTGATCGGGACGATCTTCCTGACCGTCTGCTGGTTCCGGGTTCGCGCCGGGCATTTCACCGCCGAAAAGCATATCGGTTTCGAGGCGGCAGCCTGGTACTGGCACTTTGTCGACGTGGTCTGGCTGTTCCTGTTTGCCGCCGTCTACATGTGGGGCATCGGCGTTCCGTAGCGCCTGAGGCCATTAGTACCTGATTTGAAGCGCGGGGCCCTTATTTCCCCGCGCTTCGCAATTTGAGGGAACGCCCGATATGCGCCGCCTGATCTTTCCTCTGGTCCTCGGCTTTGGCGGCGCGGCTATTCTGCTGGCACTCGGTGTCTGGCAGATCGACAGGCTGGGCCAGAAACAGGCCTATCTGGCCCAGATCGAGGCCCGGATCGGCGACCGTCCGCAGGCCTTGCCCGCCGCGCCCGACGCTCAGGCCGACCGGTTTCTGCCGGTAGAGACTTCAGGCCGGTTCCTGCCAGGTGAGGTGCTGGTTCTGTCAGGCGTGAAAGGCGTGGGACCCGGTTACCGCGTCATCGCACCTTTCGAGACCGACGACGGGCGGCGCGTGCTGATCGACCGGGGCTTCGTGCCCGAGGTCGACAGGGCAGCCGTGCGCCCCGCCGGCGCGGCGCGGATCACCGGCAACCTGCACTGGCCCGACGAGACCGACAGTTTTACGCCCGCACCGGACGCGGCGGCGGGGCTGTGGTTCGCCCGCGATGTAGCCGCGATGTCAGAGGCGTTCGGCACCGAGCAGGTGCTGATCGTCCTGAGGGAAACCTCGGAAACTGGCACCGGGCTGGTGCCGCAACCGGTGAACACATCCGGCGTCCCGAACGATCACCTGGGCTATGCCATCACCTGGTTCGGGCTTGCGCTGGTCTGGCTGGGGATGACAGCGTTCCTGATCCGGCGTATCACCCGCCCGACCCAATAAGCGAGCCACCATGCGTTACGTATCGACGCGGGGCAAAGCCCCGGACCTGAGCTTTGAGGACGCGATGCTGACCGGGCTGGCCCGCGACGGCGGGCTTTATGTGCCCGAGGCGATCCCGGTGATGCCGCCCGCCGAGATCGCGGCACTGGCGGGTCTGACCTATGAGGAGGCCGCGCTGCGGGTGATCCGGCCTTTCGTCGGCGACAGCTTCTCCGAGGCAGAATTGCAGGATTGCATCGTACGCGCCTATGCGGGCTTTGTGCATCCCGCCCGCGCACCGCTGAAGCAACTGGCTGCCAACCATTTCCTGCTGGAGCTGTTTCACGGGCCGACGCTGGCCTTCAAGGACTTTGCGATGCAGCTGATCGGTCAGCTGTTCCAGCTGGCGCTGTCGCGCTCGGGTCAGCGGATCACCATCGTCGGCGCCACCTCGGGCGATACCGGCAGTGCCGCGATCGAGGCGTTCCGGGGCCTCGACAATGTCGATGTCTTCATCCTTTACCCGCATGGCCGGGTCTCCGAGGTGCAGCGGCGCCAGATGACAACGCCGGATGAGGCCAATGTCCACGCTCTTGCGATTCACGGCGATTTCGACGATGCCCAAGCTCGGCTGAAGGACATGTTCAACGATTTCGCCTTCCGCGACGAGGTCGGGCTTGCGGGGGTCAATTCGATCAACTGGGCGCGGGTGCTGGCGCAGGTGGTCTATTTTTTCACCGCGGCTGTGGCTTTGGGCGCGCCGCATCGCGAGGTCAGCTTTACCGTGCCCACTGGCAATTTCGGCGATATCTTCGCAGGCTACGTCGCCAGGCGCATGGGCCTGCCCATCGACAGGCTGGTGATCGCCACCAACCAGAACGACATCCTCGACCGTTGCCTGAAGACCGGCGAATACCGCACCACCGGGGTTCAGCCCTCGATCAGCCCGTCGATGGACATTCAGGTCTCGTCGAATTTCGAACGCGCGCTGTTCGAGGCTTATGGTCGTGACGGTGCTGCGGTGGCTCAGCTGATGGCGGAACTGAAAGAAAGTGGCGGCTTCAAGGTCAGTCAGGGCGCGCATGAGCATCTGCGTGAGGTTTTTGCCTCGGGCCGGGCGTCGGAGGCTGAAACCCTGGCCACCATCGCGCGGCTTCATGCCGAAACTGGTGAGCTTTTGTGTCCCCATTCGGCGGTTGGTGTGAAAGTTGCCGAGGAGCATCCGGGACCCGAGCCGATGATCACGCTGGCCACCGCCCATCCCGCGAAATTCCCCGATGCGGTCGAAAAAGCCACGAATATCCGCCCGCCTCTTCCCCCGCGCATGGCCGACCTTTATGACCGTCCGGAACGGATGACCGAGGTCGACAACGACCTTGCCGCCCTCACAACCCTGATCCGAAAGCGCCGCACCCAGTGACCGTCCAACTGCACACCCTGCCTAACGGCTTTCGCATCGTGACCGAGGCGATGCCGGGCCTGGAATCCGCTTCCATCGGGCTATGGGTTCAGGCTGGCGGACGCCACGAGGCGGCCGAGGAAAACGGCATCGCGCATTTTCTGGAACATATGGCGTTCAAGGGCACCGCACGCCGCACTGCGCTGCAGATCGCCGAAGAGATCGAAGATGTCGGCGGCTACATCAACGCCTACACCAGCCGCGAAACCACTGCCTATTACGCCCGCGTCCTGAAGGCGGATGTTCCGCTGGCCCTCGATGTCATCGCCGATATCGTGCTGAACCCGGTCTTTGACCCCGCCGAGATCGAGATCGAGCGGGGCGTGATCCTGCAAGAGATCGGTCAGGCGCTGGATACGCCCGATGACATCATCTTTGACTGGCTGCAGGAGGTCGCGTTTCCGGGCCAGCCGCTGGGCCGCACCATTCTGGGGCCGGAAGAACGGGTAAGTGGGTTCCAGCGCGACGATCTCGGACGGTTCGTCGGCACGCATTACGGGCCCGAGCGGCTGATCCTGTCGGCGGCGGGTGCTGTCGATCATGAGGCCATCGTACGCCAGGCCGAGGCGCTGTTTGCGCATCTTTCCCGGCGTGGGCCCGAGGCGCCGGAACCGGCAACCTTCCGGATGGGCGAACGGCGCGAGTTGAAGAAGCTTGAGCAGGTACATTTTGCGTTGGGCTTTGAGGCCCCCGGTTACCGCGAAGATGCGTTCTATACCGCGCAGATCTACGCCCAGACGCTGGGCGGCGGCATGTCCTCGCGCCTCTTTCAGGAGGCACGCGAAAAGCGCGGGCTGTGCTATTCGATCTTCGCGCAGGCGGGCGCCTATGCCGATACCGGCATGATCACGGTCTATGCAGGTACCTCGGAAGAGGATGTTGCCGGGCTGGCCGAACTGACGGTTGACGAGATGCGCCGCGCAGTGGCGGATATGGGCGAGGCCGAGGTCGCCCGTGCCCGCACCCAGATGAAGGCGGGTCTGTTGATGGGGCTGGAAAGCCCGAGTGCCAGGGCCGAGCGGCTGGCGCGACTGGTGGCGATCTGGGGCCGGGTGCCGGATGTCGCCGAAACCGTGGCCAAGATAGATGCTGTCAGCCGCGCCGATGTGGCAGGCTTTGCCGGTCAGCTGGCATCGGCGGGCGCGGCGGCGAGGGCGCTTTACGGGCCAGGCGAACGGGCGC
>JBBKVJ010000219.1:0-2712 GCA_037968375.1 Paracoccaceae bacterium
TCACCGGATTGGGCGCGGCGAAGGATTTCAGGTAACCACGCAGGCCGCCGCTGCGCACACCAAACCAGATCACTGATAGGAAAACCAGAATTGCAAGGGCTGCATCAGTTTCAAGCTGCGCCGTCGGGGGGGCGACGCCGGGGATGAGGGAAGACCAGTTCGCCACGAGGATGAACAGAAACAACGTGCCTATGAAACCGCGATAGGGCGCCGGTTTCGCACCGGTGGTGTCATGGATTTGCGTATCCAGCGTGGCGACGATCAGTTCAAGGGCCGCCTGCCGCTTGCCCGGGATCAGGTCAAGCCGCCGCGTCAGCAGAGCTGCGCCCAGCACCAGGAAAGCCATGATCACCCAAGTGGTCACCACTGCCTGCGTGATCGGCACAGGCCCGATGTAGAACAAAACGACGGACGAAAGTGGCGAATTCATGCGCTGATCCTCCGAAATCCACGGAGCAACAAAGCCTTGGCACATAATATGCCTGCAAGTGCAGCCAGCAGGGCGTATCCGCCCGCCAGTACGGCGACATAAAGGCCCGCACCCAGAAGGGCGAGCCGCCCGAAGGTCAGCGCCAAACCAAGCAGCGGATGACCGTGGCTTACGATCAAATTGGCCGTTTCGCGCAGCGCGCGGAAGTAGGCATACCCAATAAGCAGCCCGCCGAGGACACTGATCGGAAGCGTGATAAACAGCGGCATTGCAGACAGGTCAGTCATCGTGCGTTCATCCATTTCCAGGCGGTCCATCCGCCAAGACAAAGCCCCAGCACCATGCCGGGGGCGGTCCAGAATATGCCGGTTGCGAAATGCGCATCAAGCCAGCGGCCGAAGAACAGGCCCGCAAGGGTTGGCGCAACAAAGATCCATCCCAGAACACCGATCTGCGTAAGGCGGCGGCCCACGGACATATCGCCCTCGCGCAGCCAGCGATCCCGCCGCGCGCGGCGCAGGCGGGTCTCGACGATCAGTGGGTCTTCCTCGGGATTGGGCATCAGCGGAATGCTCCCGTGTCTGCGCCAGTGTGCAGCCGACTGACCATGCGCCGGATGACGTTTAGTTGCAGTTGAACGGTCTCGGTGTGGTCGACCCTTTCGGCATCCGCATCCGACCGGAACCGGGCCAGAACTACGCGGTCCAGCGTGGACAGATCATCGCCCGCAACCGCCTCGCGCGTTGCGATGGCGATGGTGGAACCTTTGTTGACGGTTAGCACACCGCCGCGTACAGCGCAGAACCGTTCCCGTTCGCCCTGTCGCCAGCTGACGATCGAGATCGCAAGTGCCGTCAAAAACGGGGCGTGGCCGGGCAGGATGCCAAAACTGCCGCTGGCATCTTCGGCGCGCAGGCTGAGGATGTCCTCGTCCACCACGACCGACAGGGGTGCGACGATCCTCAGTCTCATGCGGCGGCCTCGTGGTCCGGTGACTTAGTAGTGTTTGCACCAGCTTCTTTCTTCCGCGCATCTTCCAACGTGCCGACCATATAAAGTGAACTTTCCGACCACGCATCGGCCTCGCCCTCCAGAATGGCGCGACAGCCAGACAGCGTGTCGGTAAGGGGTACACTGGCACCCGGCCTGCCGGTAAAGGCTTCGGTCACCATGAACGGTTGGGTGAGGAACCGCTGCAACCGCCGCGCGCGCTTTACAATCAGGCGGTCGGCAGCGCCCAGTTCCTCGACCCCCAGAAGCGAGATGATGTCGGTCAACTCGCGGAAGCGCGCCAGTGCTTGCCGGACGGCCTCGGCGGTCTTGTAGTGCTCGTCTCCGACCACCAGCGGATCCAGCAGCATAGAGGACGAGGCCAGCGGGTCGATGGCCGGATAGAATCCTTCGGCCGCTTGCGCACGCGACAGCACCATGACGCAATCCATATGGCTGGAAATCGTCGTAACTGCGGGGTCGGTGAAATCGTCTGCGGGAACATAGACCGCCTGAATCGCCGTCACTGCCGATCCGGCCACTGACGCGATGCGTTCCTGCAGGCCTGCCACCTCGGTCGCTAGGGTTGGCTGATAGCCCACGCGTGAAGGTAAGCGGCCCAGCAGGCTTGACACCTCGGCACCCGCCTGGACGAAGCGGAAAACGTTATCCATCAACAGCAGCACGTTCTTGTGCTTTTGATCCCGGAAATATTCAGAGATCGTCAGCGCCGTAAGCGGCGCCCGCCAGCGCGCGCCGGGCGGTTCGTTCATCTGGCCATAGACCAGCACGGTGCGGTCCAGCACGCCGGATTCTCGCATCTCGGTCAGCAGTTCGTGCCCTTCGCGCGATCGCTCGCCGACACCGGCAAAGACCGAGATGCCGTCGTATTTCTGGACCATGGCGCGGATCAACTCCATCACCAGAACAGTCTTGCCGACGCCGGCACCGCCGAACATCGCAGCTTTGCCGCCCTGAGCCATTGGCGTCAGCAGGTCGATCACCTTGATACCGGTCTCAAAGACGTCGGTGGTGCGGGTTTGCGCGCTCAACACCGGGGGCAGCGCGTGGATCGACCGGCGTGGCGTATCCTTGGGCAGCTCGGGACCGTTGTCCCGCGTATTACCCACAACATCCAGAAGCCGCCCGAGGACGGCCTCTCCGACCGGCACAGCAACCGGGCCGCCCAAGGCGCGAACGGCCACGCCCCGCGCCAGTCCCGCCGTGGATTGGAACGCGACAGCGCGCAGAGTGGTCAGGTCAAGGTGGCTGTGAACCTCTAGAATTAGGGG
>JBBKVJ010000220.1:0-5242 GCA_037968375.1 Paracoccaceae bacterium
GATCTGGATCGCGTCCTATGCCCGGCGGCGATCTGACCGGGTTGCAGTGGCGCTGGACAACGCGCCCCTCCTCCTGATGGAGAACGGCGCGCTGATAGACACCAACCTCGCCCGCGCCAATGTCACGGCGCAGGACGTTTACGCAAAGCTGCGCGAGGCCAATGTCCTTGACCCCGCTCAGGTCCACGCTGTCGTGATGGAACGGACAGGCGATGTCAGCGTCTTGCACGGTGCGGCGGGGTCTCGCCTGAACGAGACCCTATTGCGTGGCGTGCAGCGCTAGTCAGAGGCTGGCGTCAAGTTTTGCCAATACCGCGTCGCCCATTTCGGTCGTCGACACCGGCGTGCCGCCATCCGGGCCCATCAGGTCCGCCGTGCGCAGGCCATCGGCCAGCACGGCGTTAACGGCCTCTTCAAGACGCGTCGCCTCGTCGCCCTTGTCGAACGAATAGCGCAGCGCCAACGCTAAGCTGAGGATGCAGGCGATCGGGTTCGCCTTGCCGGTGCCTGCGATGTCGGGGGCCGACCCGTGGACAGGCTCATACAGTGCCTTCGGACGACCGTTCGCCATCGGCAGGCCAAGGCTTGCAGAGGGCAGCATCCCCAGCGATCCGGTCAGCATCGCCGCCAGATCGGACAGAAGGTCGCCGAACAGGTTGTCGGTCACGATCACATCGAACTGTTTCGGCCAGCGGGTCAGCTGCATCGCGCCCGCGTCGGCATACATATGCGACAGCTCGACATCGGGGTATTCGTCAGCGTGAACCTTCGTCACGACCTCGCGCCACAGGACGCCTGATTCCATGACGTTTGCCTTTTCCATCGAACAGACCTTGTTGCCACGCTTGCGCGCCAACTCGAACGCCGAGCGCGCGACACGGGCAATCTCGCTCTCGGTATAGCGTTGGGTGTTGATGCCCACACGCTCGTTGCCTTCGGTGAAGATGCCGCGCGGCTCGCCAAAGTAGACGCCCGAGGTCAGTTCGCGGATGATCATGATGTCGAGGCCCGCGACTATGTCCCGCTTCAGCGACGAGAAATCCGCCAGCGCGTCAAAGCATTGCGCCGGGCGCAGATTGGCGAACAGGTCCATGTCCTTGCGCAGACGCAGTAGACCGCGCTCCGGCTTTACGCTGAAATCGAGCGTGTCGTATTTCGGGCCGCCGACGGCACCCAGCAGGACGGCGTCCACCTGTTGCGCCTTTTCCATCGTCTCGTCGGTCAGCGGCGTACCATGCGCGTCATAAGCGCAGCCGCCCACGAGGTCTTCGGACACGTCAAAGACCATCCCGCGGTTGTCGCCGAACCAGCCGATGATCTTCTTGACCTCGTCCATGACTTCGGGACCGATGCCGTCACCGGCGAGGATGAGGAGAGAGGGGTTGGCCACGGCGCGGCTCCTTTGAAACATGGGGTTGCGGTGGCCTAGCCCGCGACTGACCGATGGTCAAGCGGCGGGGTTCTCTGCCGCCGCCTGCGTCGGCCTGCTCCTGCAAGGCTTTGCCCGTTCTCAGCACAGGGGGCGTCCCGCCGCGACCTATCCGACGATATCCAACCAGATCAGCCGATGCGGCCCGGCGCGGCGACCATCGCTGCCAAGGAGCGCCGCCTGCGGGTCATCGGGCGCAGGCCAGAATACACCGGCGTCGGTTATTGTCAGTGACGACGACGGCAGAACATACCCGACCCGCAGATTGCCGGGGGGGTCATCCCATTCGGCGGTATCCAGTGCCGGATCGCCATTCTGCCCCGGATCAGCGGCGGCCCGGCCGCCCGGACTGTAGGGTCGGGAGTCTTGGACCATCGGGTCAGCCAGAAACGCTGCCATCGACTCGCGTAGCCCGTCGCCATCGACCGGATCAAGATTGGCGTTGCCAATCAGGACGAAATCCTCGGGCGGTGGCCCGAAACTGCCGTCCAGAACCTCCTGCCAAAACCGCATTTCATCGCGATTTCGCAGCCCGTTCAGATCCTCCCGACCGTCAAAAACCGGCGGCGTGGCAGACCAGACCAGCAGCGTCAGCGGCGGCGATTGCGGCAGCAGCACTGGCACCATCCAATGACCGACGGAGGATAGCCGCTGGGCGGCCTGCGCCGCCTCGAACGGAAACGGCGCTCCCTCTGCGGTGAAAGGCAACACCGCCCCCGGCAAATCACGCCATAGCAGGTCCGAAAAGTCCCGTGCAGCCGTCAGATCGATCGGCCAGCGCGACAGCAGGGCCATGCCGCCATCCCCGGTAAACCGCCCATAGCCCTGCGCATCCCGCGCCTCACCCAGCCGTCTATTGCCGTCGAGGTCGAGGCCAGACGCAAGCCCCGCGTTCGGCATCGGCGCATGGCGATAGGGCCAGTCCAACCCCTCATCCACCGCCGCAGCGGCAAAGGCGGCAAG
This sequence comes from Paracoccaceae bacterium, assembly GCA_037968375.1. Taxonomy (GTDB): domain Bacteria; phylum Pseudomonadota; class Alphaproteobacteria; order Rhodobacterales; family Rhodobacteraceae; genus CANNFR01. The sequence continues at coordinate 2,393 of JBBKVJ010000220.1, forward strand.
CGCCGCGCCATCCAGATCCCAGTCGAAATCGGTCAGGACGAGGATATCGGGCCGCACCTCCGCCAGGATCGCCAGCACAGCAGCAATCTGGGGATCATCCCCATCGAGAATGTCACGCAGCAACAGGCCGGGTCCGTCCCGGCTCAACGGTGCAGAGAAGAGCGCAATCCGCGCCTCCTGTGCTGCCAGCGGCCCGGCGAGGGCCACCAGCACAGCAAGGATCAGGCCGGATGCAGCGCGTCGGCAACGCCCTTTGCATAGGCCTGTTCGCGCTGCAGCGCGATCATCTCTGCCACGCGGGCAAGCGCGATGCCCCGCATCAACAGACTGGCCGGAAGGAACGCCCATGCACTCATCGTCCAAAGCAAGGTGTGGGGGTTCGCTACCGAGATCGGATCAAGGATGTCCGACGCGAGCTTTACCACCGCTGGGATAACGAATGGCAGCAAGAACCCTAAGATCAGGTTAAGCTGTGCGTCCCGGTTCAGCCTATCGACCACATCGCCGCCAGCCGTTGGGTCAAAGGTCGGCAGGTTCACCCAGACGTTGAACGTGCCGCTCCGCGCGGGCCAGCCGCCGAGCCGCAGGATCAGGATGAACACCACCAGCGACAGGATCGACACCAGATAGCTTAGCCCTGCCGCCGTGCGGACAGAGGTGATGAGGCGCGGTTCCGCACCATCGGGCAGCATCAGGACGATCAGCCGGACGGGAGAGTAAGGGAAGTCAAACAGCGATCCGATCTGACTGCCAGCCGCCTGGGCCAGTTGTGTCATCGTTGTGGATTCATGTTCGCCACGCAGGATCAGTGCGAGCGACAGCACCGTAATGAACAGCGCGCCGAAGCGGACGCGATTGAACGGCGGCGCATCGCGGAACTCGACGAGGCTTGGGTAGACCGACAGGTATTCGACAAGGGTAAAAATCGCCGCGATCACGCAGATCAGCGTGACGGTCTGGGTCGAGTCAGTGGTAGAGCCGGGCACGAGCAATGTCGGCATCGCGATCAGTAACACCACAAGCATCGCACGAAGGAGGGCCCCCGTAAGTCGCGTCAACATCGTTGTCCCGCCTTCAATCCGGTCGGACGCGATACGATGCCGCGGCCTTGTTCCAGCTTGATTACGCCCTGGCCGGGCGCGTCGCCTCAATATTGCCATAAAGTTGCCCCGATTCATCTAGTCTCGACAACGCCCGTTAAGGTTAGCTTAACCTTCAAGGCGGTTTTGGGGCGGACATGGTGCGGTAATGCAACCATTTTTCAACGTCGGACCGGTGCCTGCGAGCGGCCTACTACATGGGCTATGCGCCGCTGCCAGACCCCCCAAATCGGCGGTGATGACCAGAGGATAGGGGGTAGTTGGCCCCCAATGCGCAACACCTTGTGCATTGGGGCAGATTCAAAGGGTCAGGCGGCGCAACGTCACCGCCCGACCCGAATTCGCAGTCCTCAGACCCAGGGACGCGCCTGTGCGGCCGACGCTTCGAATGTGGCAATGGAGGCCGCCTTTTCCATCGTCAGACCGATGTCGTCGAGGCCGTTGATCAGGCAATGCTTGCGGAACGCATCAACCTCGAACGGGATCACCTCACCATCAGAAGTGGTGATGGTCTGCGCCTCAAGGTCGACCTCGACCCGCGCATTCGCGCCCTTCTCGGCATCCTTCATCACGAGGTCGCGTTGCGCCTCGGGCAGGACGATCGGCAGGATGCCGTTCTTGAAGCAGTTGTTGTAGAAGATGTCGGCAAAGCTGGTGGAGATCACGCAGCGGATGCCAAAGTCTGCAATCGCCCACGGCGCATGTTCGCGCGACGAGCCGCAGCCAAAGTTTTCGCCTGCAACGATGACCTGCGCCTCCCGATAGGCGGGCTTGTTCAGCACGAAATCGGGATTCTCGGACCGGTCATCGTTATAGCGCATCTCGTCGAACAGGTTCACGCCAAGTCCCGACCGCTTGATCGTCTTGAGGTACTGCTTGGGAATGATCATGTCGGTGTCGATATTGACGAGCGGCATGGGTGCGGCGATGCCGCTGAGCTTCTCGAACTTGTCCATACTGGTCTCCTGGGTCTGCGTCCCCTCAGGGCGCGATTTACATAGGGTTCGGGCCGTGTCGGGTCCGGGCTGAATATCTGTGGCGCGCTACCGCGGCAGGCGGATCGCGCGTCGATGGCGTTTGGCCGTCACCTTGGCGAGGGTTCGGACAGAGCGAAGCGTGCCGGGGCGGTCGTTCAGGATACGAGGCAGCGCGTCGGCCTCCCACCCTTGGGTATAACAATACCGATCCACCACCCGGTCAGAGGTGCGGCCTGTACGCTGGTCGGTCGTGTGGATGCGCCGATAATGCCGAAGGGCCGCCATCACGCGACCGTCGTAATTCCCGAAGGGCAGGGCGAACTCGTCGACCTCCTCCTGCACCACATGCTCCAGCACAGCCCGTGCTCCGACCGATTCCGCGACAAGATCGGTGGCCGACACATCGCGCAGCCGCCGGTGATCCTTGCCGTGGCTGCCGATCCGCATCCCCAATTCCTGCACCGCACGCACCTCGTCCGGGCCGAGATAGCGACCCGGCATGTCCAGCCGACCGCTGCAGATAAAGAAGAGGCCGGTCATCCCCCGCTCCCGCAGCGCCGGTCCGACAACTGTAAGGTCGGACAGGTTGCCGTCATCAAAGCTGAGTCTGACATCGGCATCCGTCGTGGCCTGCAACTGCACCAGATCGTCGAGGAACCGCAGAAAGACCGGCTCCTCGCACCAGTACCACCCCTCATCAGGAGCGACAGCCTCCGGCGGCCGACCGATGCCGTGAAACGCAAGCGTGACCTGGCGCCGATGGGCCGCTGCCG
>JBBKVJ010000221.1:0-7006 GCA_037968375.1 Paracoccaceae bacterium
ATCCTCGCGTACCTGCGTTGCCACGCCACGCGTCAACAGTTCGGTGACCACCGTCTTGATCGGCATCGACAGCCCGAACGAGGTTTGCTGCGCCGCCTGCACCGCCTCGCCCGCCCGGCCCTCTGCCGCCACCACAAAGCCCAGCCTGAGGGCCGCCGAGTAGTTTTTCGCCAGCGAGCCGACATACCAGGTTCGCTCTGGCGCCAGCGCCCGGTAGTTCGGGATCGGCTTGCCCGCCGCATCGGTATCGGGCTGACCGTAGGTCTCATCCTCGATGATCTGGAAATTCCGTGCCCGCGCCAGCGCCACGATCTGCTGCCGCCGGGCCAGGCTGGTGCAGATCGTCGTCGGGTTCTGCGCATAGGCCGAGGTGACGAAGACCTGAACGTTGTCGGTGTCGCAGGCCGCTTCCAGCGAGGCGGTAACCGGCCCCTCATCATCCAGCGCCACACTGACCGTGCGCGCCCGCACCAGCCGCGCCCCATGACGGAAGCCGGGATAACACAGCTCCTCGATCGCCACGACCGGCGCTTCGCCCCTCAGCACAGCCTGCAGCACCAGGATATAGGCGTGCTGGGCGCCGTGCCCCAGCGCAATATCGTCAGGCCCAAAGGCGCCCAGATCGAAGGCGCCGAGGTATTCGACCAGTGCTGCGCGCAGGTCGGTGCCCGCGTCCCGGGTCGGATAATCCAGCAGTTCAGCATCCGGCATTTCAGCGGCGCGGATCAACGCCTTGCGGATCGCTGCCACCTGCCCGACATCGGCGGCAGTCGACATCCTGAGGTCCAAGACCGCAGCCGATGCCCCGGCATGGCGGCGCGTGGCCACGAAGGTGCCGCGCCCGACCTGCGCCTCCAGAAGCCCGGCATCGGTCAGCCGCTGATAGGCGCGCGCCACGGTGCCCGGCGTCACCGACAGGCGGAACGCCATATCGCGCACCGGCGGCAACTGCGCCCCGGCCGCAAGCTGACCGCCCGAGACCGCGTCCCGGATCGCCTCGCTCAGCGCCAGATACTTGGGCCCCTCGCGGGCCGACAGATCAAAATCCGGAATTGTATCCATCACAATGTTTCTCTTTTTAGATACGCATTCTTATTGTATCCTTATCTTATAGATCGATTCAGCAATTGTATCAACACAAAACGACAGGAGCCCGCCATGCAACGCACCGCGCAATTCGCCCGTCCCGACACAAGATTCCACCCGTGGGTTCCGGCGCGCCTGCAGGAAAATCGCCTGGTTGCGCTGCTTGTCCGCCTCGATTCGCGCTGGCGCATGCGGCGCGGCCTGGCGCGGCTCAGCGACCATTACCTCGACGATATCGGCCTGACTCGCACCGAGGCGGCAGGCGAATGTGCCAAGCCGGTCTGGCGCGCCTGATCTTCCCCAACTGGCCGGGCCGATGCGCCCGGCCGCTTTTCACCGTTGCGGCGGGATCGAATAGGTCAGGCTGGCCCGCGCCACCGGCGCCGCACCACCCTCCGAAAAGATCATCACATCGCCCACCGCCAGGGTGCGCCCCAGCTTCAAAAGCCGCGCCTCGGCGATCAGATCCCTGCCCGCCGCAGGCTTGCGCAGAAAATCGATCGAACAATTCGTGGTGACCGCCAGGGCCACCGGCCCGATCCGGCTCAGCACGGCCAGATAGATCGCGACATCGGCCAGGGCGAACATCGCCGGTCCGGACACCGTGCCACCCGGGCGCAGATGCTGTTCGGCCACTTTCAGCCTGATGCGCAATGCGGCCTCGTCCAGCGCCTCGATGACGAAATCTCCGCCGACTTGCGGGAACGCGTGCGCCAGGAAATCCTCGAGCTCGCGCATGGTCATCGTCAGGGCCATCGCTCTCTCCTTTGCTTCTTCCGGCCTCGCCGAATTCCGCCGCCCGGGCAAGCCCTTCGTTGCCCGCGGCGCGGCGGATACGCAACAGTGCCGGCTTAACTCTCCGCCGATCCCGGCTTGATCGCTGCGGTCCGGTCGAAAGCTTGCGATACCCGCTGACGAGGCAGAAGGAGCACAGCATGAAATCCATTCTCGCAGCAGCGGCGCTGACCGCGATCACCGTGACCGGCGCCACTGCGCAGGGTTTCGAAGGCGCGCAGATCGGCGCGGAATACACCCGTTATGACGACAGCGCGGATTTCTGGATCAGCTCTTCGGATTTCTCGGCCGATGCCAGCTACACCTTTGGCAACGGCTTTGGCGTGCAGGTCGGCCTGGGCTACAGCAGGGAACTGGACAGTTCCGACCCGTTTCTGGAGTTCCGCGATACCGAGGCTGCGGAACTGCACCTGTTCTATGATCTCGACGCGACCACGCGGATCGGCGCGCTGATCGCCTATGACGGCTACAATGACGGCGATTATCTCTATGCGCTCGAGGCCAGCTATGTCGAAAATGGCCTGCGCCTGGAAACCCGTATCGGTCGCTTCGATTCCGACGAAGAGCCTGCGATGCTGTACGAGGTTCACGCAGGCTATGACATCACGCCCCGGATCACGTTGCGCGGCATTGGCCGTCAGGTCGATTACGATGATGGTTTCGGGCACTATTCCCTGGCCTCGGTCGGCATCGGCTACGATGTCACCGACAGCATCCGGATCTACGGCGACTACGGCTGGCACGAGAACGATTTCGGCTTCGGCGACGTCTACTACGGCAATCTGGTCACGCTTGGCGTCAGCTTTGCGCTTGGCGGACCGCGCAACGAAAAAATGTTCACCTACAGCCCGTTCTATTGAGCACCACGGCGCCTGCCTCTAGACTGACCCGAACCGGCCGAGGGAGGCGCCGCGCCATGACCGAGCCGATCTTGCTCCGCGACGATCGTGGCGGCATCGCCACGCTGACGCTGAACCGTCCCGAGGCGCTGAACGCACTGTCGGATGCGATGCTGGCGGTGCTGAAATCCAGTTTTGCCGATCTGGCGCGGGACAGCAGCATCCGCGCGGTGATCCTGCGCGGCGCCGGCAAGGCGTTCTGCGCGGGACACGACCTGAAGGAAATGCAGGCCGGTCGCCAGGCCGCCGATCAGGGCCGCGCCTATTTCACCGACCTTTTTGCGCGCTGCGCCGAGGTCATGCAGATGATCCCCGCCCTGCCGCAGCCGGTGATCGCCGAGGCGCATGGCATCGCCACCGCGGCCGGTTGCCAGCTTGTCGCGTCGTGCGACATGGCGGTGGCCGCGTCGGGCACCCGCTTTGGCGTCAACGGCGTCAACATCGGCCTGTTCTGCTCGACCCCGATGGTGGCATTGTCCCGCAACATCCCCCGCAAACAGGCCTTCGAGATGCTGACCACCGGCCAGTTCATCGACGCCGCGCGCGCCGAGGCGTTCGGCCTCGTCAACCGCGTCGTGCCGCATGAAGACCTTGCCACCGAGACCCGTGCGCTGGCCGAAACCGTCGCAAGCAAGCTGGGCGCGGCGGTCAAGATCGGCAAACGCGCGTTCTACGAACAGGCCGAACTGCCGATCGCGGCCGCCTACGATCACGCCGCAAATGTGATGGTCGAAAACATGCTCTGGCGCGATACCGACGAAGGCATCCAGGCGTTCCTCGAAAAGCGCAAACCAGAATGGCGCTTCTGAAGCTTTCATTTTGGCTCGAATATGTTCAGGGGGTGAATTCGCCGTCAGGCGAAGAGGGGGCTGAAGGCCCCCCTTTCCTCTACCCCCGCGTGCCCTTGCCGATATGCTTTTTCAGCTTCGAGCGTTGCGCCGTCTTGCGGTCCTTGAAGGGATTCTTGTCGGCCTGACTGCGCATCGTCAGGCGGACCGGCGTGCCCGGCATGTCGAAATCCGCCCGGAGGCCGTTGACCAGATAGCGCGAATAGCTTTCCGGCAGCACTTCCGGCGCGGAACACATCACGACAAAGCCCGGGGGGCGGGTTTTCACCTGCGTCGCATAGCGCAACTTGATCCGCCGGCCGCCGGGGGCCGGTGGCGGATGTGCCTCGATCATGGCGCCGAGCCAGCGGTTCAGCTGCGCCGTCGTCACCCGCCGGTTCCAGACCTCATGCGCCTTCAGGATGGCGTCATGCAGCCGGTCCAGCCCCTTGCCGGTTTTCGCCGAAACGGTCACCAGGGGCGCGCCCTTCAACTGCGGCAACAGCCGCTCGAACGCCTCGCGAAGGCCCTTCAGCTTGGCCTGCTTGTCATCCTCGACATCCCATTTGTTCACCGCCACCACCACCGCGCGGCCCTCGGTTTCGGCCAGATCGGCAATCCGCAGGTCCTGGGTCTCGAACGGGATCGCGGCATCCAAGAGCACCACCACGACCTCGGCAAAGCGCACCGCGCGCAGCCCGTCCGACACCGACAGTTTTTCCAGCTTGTCCTGAATCTTGGCGCGTTTCCGCATCCCCGCGGTGTCGAAGATCCGCACCGGTGTGCCAAGCCAGTCGATGGCGACCGAGATCGCGTCGCGGGTGATCCCGGGTTCGGGACCGGTCAGCATCCGCTCTTCGCCCAGAATCTGGTTCACCAGCGTCGATTTCCCGGCGTTCGGACGCCCGACGATGGCAATCTGCAAAGGCCGCGCCCTGGTCGGCGCAAAGGATTTTTCTTCGCCCCCGCCCTCATCCTCGGCGACATCGACCTCGACCTCGGGCGCGTCCGCCTCGACCCGGCCCGCAAACTTGTCGGCCAAAGGTGCCAGAAGCGCGTACAGGTCTTCCATCCCCTCGCCATGTTCGGCGGACAGTCGCACCGGTTCGCCCAGACCCAGCGAATAGGCCTCAAGGAACCCAGCCTCGCCGGCGCGACCTTCGGATTTGTTGGCGGCGACAATCACATGCGCGTTCTTCTTGCGCAGAATCTCGGCAAAGACCTGATCGGTCGGGGTCACGCCGACGCGGGCGTCGATCACGAAGAGGCAGATATCGGCCATCTCGACGGCGCGTTCGGTCAGCCGCCGCATCCGGCCTTGCAGGCTTTCGTCGGTCGCCTCTTCCAGGCCCGCCGTGTCGATCACCGTGAACCGCAGATCGGCCAGCCGTGCAGGGCCTTCGCGCAGGTCGCGCGTCACGCCGGGCTGATCGTCGACCAGCGCCAGCCGTCGGCCGACCAGCCGGTTAAACAGCGTCGACTTGCCCACATTCGGGCGCCCGACAATGGCGAGGGTAAAACTCATGGGACGCGCGGCCTTCGGTTCAGGAAGGCCGTCGCTTACACGCAATATCGCTCAGCGGAAAGCGTGAAGCTGGCCCTTGGCGGAAACGATGTAGAGAACCCCCGCTGCGACCGCCGGGTTTGCAGCCGCACCGCCGGGGATTTCGGCCTGATAGACCAAGGCCCCGGTTTGCGGTGAAAAGCCGCGCAGTATACCATCGCCCGAGGCGACCCAGACCCGGCCACCGGCCACGATCGGGCCGAAATGCGTGGTTACACCTTTCAGGCGGCGAACGCGCTGCGTTTCGAAATAGGGCATCTCGACGCCCCAGATGCGGGTCCCGGTTTCAGCGTCCAGCCGCACCAGTTCGGCCTGATCCGAGACCAGGAACAGCGAACCGCCCTCGGGCCAGACCGGCGAATAGGCGCCTTCGGTCGCGGTCCAGAGACGTTCGCCGTTCGAGGCGCGCATCGCGGCGACGCGGCCCGACTGGTTGCCGACATAAAGCGTATCGCCATCGACCACCGGATCGCCGGTGATGTCCGAGATCGTCGCATAGACCCGGCCCCGGCGCTGGCCCGCCACGGTCGCAGCCCAGGTGCGCACGCCACCCTGTCGCAAGGCACCCATGACTTCGCCCGAACCGAACGGAAAGATCGCCAGCCGGTCGGTAACCGCAGGCCCGGCGCCGCCGGTCATCATCGACGCCGACGGTGTGCCCTGCAATTGCCATTCGATGCGGCCGTTGTCGGTGCGGATCGCCCAGGCGCGGCTGTCGCGCGCCGCGATGTAGACCAGATCGCCGACGACCGTCGGCGCGCCGGTGGCGACTGCGTCCAGCTTTTGCGTCCAGATCTCGGCACCGGTGGCGGCATCAAGTGCAGTCATCGTGCCAAAGCCCGACGACACGAAGATCCGCCCGCCGCTATAGGCGATGGCGCCGCCCGAGGCCTCGCCGCGCTTGTCGGAGGTCGGCGTCAGGTCGTGGCGCCAGAGCGGCGCACCGGCGGTCGAGGTGGCAGATACCGCCGCCTCGGCATCGAGAGTAAAGACCCGGCCCCCGGCAACGATCGGATCGGCGGTGATCCGCCCCTTGCGATTGTTGCCCTGACCGATACCCGCGGTCCAGACCCGCACCGGCGTCGCCGACAGGGCCGGATGCTGGGTGCGGTGCGTCGGCGAGCCGTTGCGGTGGGTCCACTCGGCATTGGCGCGCGGTGCGGGCAGGTTGATCGGCAGGGCCCGGTTGATCGGGGCCTCGGGCGAGCGGCCGACGCCCTGTTCCTGTGGAAGGGCCTCGGCGCCGGCGCCCGCATCCAGCGGATCGCCCGCCGATCCGGTGCCAAGGGCGCGCAGTTCCAGCCGATCGCCGGTCAGGATCTTTTCGCGTTCGCCACAGGACGACAAGACGGTCGCCGCCACCAGCACTGTCAGGCTCAAGGTCAGTCGCACCAGGTATCCCCTCGTTTCCGACGAATGCCGGGGCCCGTCAGGACCCGCCAGCCTCAACCGCCAATCTATTCCTCGGCGTCGCTTCCAAGCGCCACCATCAACTGCGCGACGCGCAAGCGCAAGCCTGCCGTCGCCTCTTGATCGACCAGAAGTGCCTTGAACATGTCCATCGCCGCCGCGCGCTCGCCCGCCGCAAGCCGGACCAGTGCCTCTTGCTCTACGGCCAGAACCCGGTAGGGCGCGCCCGGCGCCTGCAAGGGCTGCAGCGCTGCAATCCGGTCTTCCGCCGGGGCCGCATCGCCCAGCAGCATCACCCGTTTCAGCGCCGCAAGATCGCGCCAGACGCGCGGCAGGCCGGTATCGTCCGCAATCGCGGCCAGAACCGCCGCCGCCTCGACGTCCTCTCCGGCCTCGGACAGCGATGCGGCGCGCAGCATATTGGC
>JBBKVJ010000222.1:0-2755 GCA_037968375.1 Paracoccaceae bacterium
TCCTGCGCCTTGATGACCTGACGGTCCTCGGGTGCTGCCTCGACCTCGCGCTCCTTGGCGGGGATCACCGTGGCGTCGAGTTCCTTGATCTTCTCCTCGCCCGCCGCGATGTACAGCGCCAGCTCGTCGTAGAAATCGAGTGTCTTCGCATACAGAATATCGAGCGACTTGATATCCTTCAAAAGCTTGTGCTCGTGGCCCAGAAGGTTGTCGGTGATCTTGTCGATTTGGTCCTGAACCTTTTCGAACTTCGCGACGAACCCGGCGAAGGGGGCGGCGCGGCCCAACAGACGTTCCCACCAGCTGGCCTTGCGCCGCACATCCAGTTCAGACACCGAAAAGCCGCGGATCGTGGTGACGATATCACGCAAGCTGTCGCCCGCGGGGCCCACATCCTTGTTGCGCACATCGGCCAGCATCGCCTGGCTGATCTGCTGCAATTCGCCCTGCGCCGCCGAGCCGAACGAGACGATCGAGCCGGTGTTCGAGATGTCGATCTCGTCCATCCGCCGCTTGATCTCGGCGGCGACAGGTGCTGGCGCCTTTTCCATCGCGACGATCTCGTTCGCCGGTTTCGGTTCGGGCAGGATGACGGCTGTCACCTGCTCGACTTCGGCAAGCGCCTTGGCGGCCTCGGTGCGGGTGGTTTGGGACATGAGAACTCCTTCGTGGTCTCGAATGTTCAAGCGTCGGTGTGAATGCCTTCGCGTTCCAGCCGTTCGCGCAGCACTTCGATCTCGATATCAAGGGCTGTGCGGTCGTCGGCCAGTAGCGTTCTGGTGCGGGCGGTAAAGTTGGCTTCAAGGTCGTCCAAAAGCGCCTCGTAATCTGCGCGTGCCTTGGTATCGCGGTCGGTGGTCCAGAGATCGACAAACTTCACCGTCGCGTCCTTTGCCCCCAGAAGATAGACGCCCATGTAGCGGCGCGCGGCGACCAGATCGCGCGGGTCGCTTTCGACCTTGCGGAACATCTCGCGTGCAATCGCCTGGAACCGGTCGACCCGCGCCTCAAGCTTGCGGTCGCGGGCGCGCAGGATCGCGTCCTTCATCGCGGCAAGGTGCCGTTCGGCCTCGTCCACCGCACGGGCGACACGGCTGGACTGGTGCGCATCGACGCCTTCAATGCCCTTGTCGCGCATCGGATCGGGGCCGAACGCCATTACATGCGCGACCCCCGCGATGCCACCCAGCAGCAGCGGCGCCAGCAGGCCCATATCGGTGGGCGAGAACGCGGCAAGGCCGACGCCCGCCGCCGTGCCGACCGATGCGAACAGCTTGCGCGGGATCGCCGGACGTCGCGCGACGGTGCGCATCTCGTAAGCTTCCTCGGCCTTGATGCCTTCGCTCAGAAGGTAGGCCGAGGCCAGCAGCAGCGTCAGCGCCGCCAAATCGACGGCCATGCCGATGGCGCCCTGTCCGAAGGCGGTCAAAAGCAGCGGCAGGGGTGCCAGGAACATCAGGTTGCGGCGCGCAGCCGAGCGTGTCGGCCGGTGTGTCGGGCGCGGCGTGCCCGCCTCGCTGCGGTTTGACTGGGGCGAATGCCTGCCGCCGAAACGTTCTGCCATCACAGATCGCCCAGCCAGCCCGCTGCGGTGCCGAAGGTCACCCCGAAAAGGATGATATAGGCAATCCGCTCGACCATGCCGTCGCGCCTTGGCTGCACGGCGCCCGCCGATGTCGGGGCAGTCATCGGGCGCAGGACGCCAATCGCAATCCGCGCGGCCAGAACGACCAGCGCAAGCACGATCGCAACAAAGAGGATGGCAAGGGCAAGTCGCTGCATCGGGTCGGGGCCTTTCTACCGGCAGGATGTGGGGCCAATGCGAGCATAGGACAAGGCCTGCCTGGGTTCTAGACGAAACCCGGTGGCACGCGCCTCAGGTGCGGGGTTTCCGCGCACCGGGCTTGCGGGATCCGGGCGATGCCGGGCCACCGCGCGGCTTTCCGGGGGGCGGCTTGCCTGGCGTCCGTATCGGTCCGGTACGGGTGACACGCCGAACCCGGCCCGCCGCTGGTGCCGCCTTGGCCCCCGCCGCAGTTCCAACCGGCGTCGGGCCAAGCCCCAACTGATCGCGCATCACCTTGGCGCGCACTTCCTCGACGGCGCCAGGCTTGAGATCGCCCAGTCGGAACGGCCCATAGCTGACCCGGATCAACCGGTTCACGGTCAGCCCAACCGCCTCCATCGCCCGGCGCACCTCGCGGTTCTTGCCTTCGCGCAGACCCAGCGTCAGCCACGCGTTCGAGCCTTGCTGGCGGTCGAAGGCCACCTCCATCGGCTGGAACCGCTCGCCGTCGACGGTGATCCCCTTTCGCAACGGCTCCAGCGTCGCCTCGCCGGGCATGCCGTTCACCCGCACCCGGTAGCGGCGCAGCCAACCGGTCGAGGGCAATTCCAGCTTGCGCTTGATGCCGCCATCGTTGGTCAGCAGGAGAAGACCCTCGGAATTGATATCCAGTCGTCCGACCGACATCACCCGGCCCAGGTCCGGCGGCAGGGTGCCAAAGACGGTGGGTCGCCCCAGCTCATCCTTTTCGGTTGTCACCAGGCCGGTGGGCTTGTGGTACAGCCACAGCTTCGCCGGTTCGGCCTCGGGCAGCGGCTTGCCGTCGACGATGATCCGGTCCTTGGGGCCGACATTCAGCGCCGGGCTGTCGATGACCTTGCCGTTCACGGCCACGCGGCCCTCGGCGATCATCGCCTCCGCACCCCGGCGCGAGGCGATGCCGCGCCGCGCCAGAACCTTGGCGATTCG
>JBBKVJ010000223.1:0-2720 GCA_037968375.1 Paracoccaceae bacterium
GCCCGCAGCCCGAGCGGCACCGGTCAGAATGTCGATCCGACGCGGCTGTTCCGGGTTCGGCAGCGACTGCCCATTGGCCATGAAATTCTTGGGGTCATGCGCCCGCTGACGGTCGTCGAAAATGGCTTTCACTGCGCTTCCCCTATCGCCGCCAAAGCAGCCCCTTCCAGCGTCATGCTGGTTTCTGCCGTCGCTGTCACGAACCCCAGACCGGCATAGAACGAGACGGCTCTGGGGTTGTCGTCATAGACCGCGAGCCGCAGAAAGCCCGCGCCCCACTGCGCCTGCGCTCTGTCACGCACTGCCGCCAACAGCCGAACGCCCAGCCGCTGGCCGCGCGCTGGCGCATCGACCCAAAGATCCGAAACATATGCGCCTGCCCGCCCGCGCGTGGTCGAGAACAAGGGCGAATAGACCGCGAAGCCAATGAATTCGCCCTGTCGCTCGGCAATGAGCGCATAGAACGCGGGCGTGTCGCCAAACCCCGCGCTTTCAACCAGAAGGTCTTCTGCCTTGTGGGTGTCGCCCATCGTTTCGGACAGCTTGCGCAAAGCGGCGTTGAGCCGCGGCGCGTCCTGCCGCTCGGCCAGTCTGATCAGGAACCGACCCATGCTTTAGAACGCGACCTCCGCTTGCCCTTTCAGACCCAGCATCGTCCTGACCTCGTCCGCGGTGGCAACTTCCCGGCCCAAAGCCTCTACAATGCCCCGGACCTTTGCAACCTGCTCGGCGTTCGAGCGCGCCAACTGCCCTTTGGCGATATACAGACTGTCCTCCAGCCCGACCCGGACATGGCCGCCCATGCCCGCCGACATCGCCGCCATCGCCATTTGCATCCGTCCGGCCGCCAGAACCGAGAACATGAACGTATCCCCGAAAAGGCGATCGGCAGTTTGCTTGAGATGCATGAAATGCGCAGGATCCGCAGCCATCCCGCCCAGAACACCCATGACGAACTGGATGAAGATCGGACCGTCGATCAGGCCACGATCGACGAAATGGCGCAGCATGTGCAGATGTCCGATATCGTAGCATTCGAACTCGAATTTTGCGCCGCGTTCGCGGCCCATCATCTGCAAAACACCCGCGATGTCGAGCGGCGTGTTCTTGAAGACCAGATCATCGGTGTTTCGCAAGAACGGCTCTTCCCAATCGTGCAACCATTCGGTGGGCTTGCCCAGCATCGGGTAAAGCGCGAAGTTCATCGTGCCCATGTTGAGCGAGCACATCTCCGGCCGCGCCGCCTTGGGTCCGGCAAGTCGTTCCTCGAGTGACATTACGGCGCTGCCGCCCGTGGTCAGGTTCACCACCGCGTCGGTGCCATTCTTGATGGTCGGAAGGAAGGCCATGAAATCGTCGACCGCGGCAGAAGGCCTGCCGGTCTTTGGGTCGCGCGCGTGCAGGTGCAGGATGGCGGCACCCGCCTTGGCCGCGTCGATGGCCTGTTCGGCGATCTGGCGCGCGGTTACCGGCAGATTTGGCGACATCGACGGAGTGTGGATCGATCCCGTGACAGCACAGGAAATGATGATCTTGGACATGCCGTTTCCTTTTAATAGCTGCGTGTCAGCGCAAGGCCGAACCTGCGTTCGAATTTTTCCAGGGCGACCGTCAGTTTCTGCATGATTTCCTCGATGTTCTCCAGGGTCGTGATCATCGGCGGGCAGACCAGGAAGTGGTCTCCTTCGACGCCGCCGCGGCTGCGGCGGGAATAGATCACCAGCCCTTCGGCATAAGCCAGTTCCACCAGCTCGACATGGGCCGAAAGCTCTTTTGGCAGCGGTGCCATTGTCTGGCGGTCGGACACCAGTTCGAATGCCAGCAGCAGGCCTTCGCCGCGCACGTCGCCAATGAAGGCGAAACGCTGCATCAGGTCGTTCAGCCGGGATTTCAGCACGGTGCCGATCCGGGCGGCGTTGCCGATCAGGTCGTCGGCCTTTATCACGTCCAGCACCGCAAGGCCGGCAGCGCAGGCAAGCGGATTACCGGCGTAGGTATGACCGTGCATGAAGCCACCAGCGTCCAGCACCGGCTCGACCAGCCTTTCATGGGCGATCATCGCACCCAGCGGCGCATACCCGGCACCAAAGCCCTTGGATATTGCGATGATGTCAGGCGCGACGCCCCAATGCTCGGCCCCCAGAAAGCGGCCTGTCCGCCCGCCCCCAGACATGACCTCATCGTGAATCAGCAAGATGCCGTAGCGGTCACAGATCTCGCGGATCGCCTTCATGTAGCCCGCCGGTGGCACCAGCGCGCCGGTCGAAGCGCCGCCGATGGGTTCCTGGATGAAGGCCAGCACGCTGTCGGTGCCTTCCTCAAGGATCTTCGCCTCCAGCATGGCCGCGTAATGTAGGCCGGTGGCCGGATCGGCCATGTCGAGGGCGTCAAGATAGGCACGCGGGGCCGGGATCTTGGGCATCGCCTGCATCATTGGCAGAAACGGATCGCTGAGCGGCGCGTAACCCGTCAGCGCCAGGGCCCCAAGGGTCGAGCCGTGATAACTGGGGCTGCACGAAATCACCTTCCAGCGCGAACTCTGCCCGACTGTCACCGCATATTGCCGCGCCAGTTTGATAGCGCTTTCCACGGCTTCGGACCCGCCGGACACGAAGAACACCTTTTCCATCCCCGCCGGTGAAAGCTGCGCGACCCTCTCGGCCAGCATCTCGCCCGGCTCGGTCTCAAAATGCAGTCGGTAACCAAAGGTCGACTTGCCC
>JBBKVJ010000224.1:0-18251 GCA_037968375.1 Paracoccaceae bacterium
GTTCCAGCCGTCGCAGCGGCTGGAACGCCAGCGCCATCGCGGTGAAGAACGACATGAACTCGCCCACGGTCTTTTCGCCCGAGATGATCTCCTGCCCGCCGACGACCAGCACCAGGAAAAACCCCAGCCCTGTGATGACATCGATCAGCGCCGGGATCACCGCGCGGGTCGCCTCGATCTTGACCTCGGCCTTGACGATGCTGCCCACGATCCGGTCAAAGCGGGCGGACTGATAGGCCTCCATCGCGTTCAGCTTGACCGGAACGATGCCGTGAAAGATCTCGTCCAGACGGGTCGCGCGGACCCCGGATGTTTCGCGCATCGCAGTGGTCTTGCGCTTGATATAACGCTGCGCGATGGCGGCGGGCGCCACCAGTAGCGGCGCGCCGACCACGGCCAGCAGTGTCCACCAGGGGTCGATCAGCAGGGCCACCGTGGCCAGCGACAACAGCCCCACCACATCGCGCCCGAGGCCCGAGATGATCACCGCCCAGACACCCTGCACGGCGCGGGTGTCGCCCTGCAGCCGCTCGATCAACGCACCGGGCGGATTGACCTGAAAGAACGCCACATCCAACTGCATCAGGTGCCGCAACAGGTCCGACTGCATTGCCGTCGAGGTCAACTGTGCCACACGGGTCAGGATCGTCTTCTGCGCGACAGTGGTGACCGCGCGCACCAGAAAAAGCCCAAAGATCGCGCCGCCTACCCACCAGACGGCATCGCCGTCGCCCGCTACGAAGACCCTGTCGAAGAGCGGCTCGAGCATCCATGACAGCAGGCCGAGGGTCGAGCCTTCGATCACCATCAGCACGAAGGCCACGGCCATCCACCCGGTGTGATGGCGCAGATAGCCCTGCCACAGCCGCCCGAACAGGCGACGCGAGGAATAGCGGTTGATCTGGGGATTGTCGGACAAGAGCGGGGCCTTTGGCCAATTTCGGGGCGCGTGGGCTTTGGCGCGTGGTGGACGGGCGCGCGTTCTGGGCGGGATAGCCCGTTGCCCTGCCGCTGGCAAGCGGCGGGACGTTGACGCGCGCCCGGCTGCATTCTACGCAAGGCAGTCGGATCAGGAGACATATCATGACGCTCGGTCACGGTCGCCAAATGCTTGCCATCCCCGGCCCTTCTGTGGTGCCTGACAGGGTGCTGTCGGCGATGCACCGTGCTGCGCCCAACATCTATGGCGGCGAATTGATCGACCTCACGCACTCGCTGATCCCAGATCTGAAGACCGTGGCGCGGACTGGCGCCAATGTGGCGATCTACATCGGCAACGGCCATGCGGTGTGGGAGGCGTCGCTGGCCAACGTCCTGTCGCGGGGCGACAAGGTGCTGGTGCCCGCCACCGGGCGCTTTGGCTTTGGCTGGGGCGAAATGGCGGGGCGGCTTGGCGCCGAGGTCGAGATCATGGATTTCGGCAAGCGCGATCCGGTCGACCTGGCCCGGCTTGAGGAACGTCTGACTGCCGACAAGGGCCATGAGATCAAGGCCATTCTGGCGGTGCAGACCGACACTTCGACCTCGGTGCGTAACGATATTGCCGGGATGCGCGGCGCGCTGGACCGGGCCGGGCACCCGGCACTTTTGATGGCCGATTGCATTGCCTGCCTGGCCTGCGATCCGTTCCACATGGACGACTGGGGGGTCGATGTGACAGTGGCGGGCAGCCAGAAGGGGCTGATGACGCCGCCGGGCCTGGGGTTCGTCTGGTTCAACGCCAAGGCCGATGCGCTGCGCGAAAAGGCCAATTGCGTGACGCATTATTGGGACTGGCGCCCGCGCGGCACGCCTGAGGAGTTCTGGCAATTCTGGGATGGCACGGCGCCCACACACCACCTATTCGGGCTGCGTGCGGCCTTGACGATGCTGGTTCATGAGGAAGGGCTGACGGCGGCCTGGGCGCGGCACGAAAAGATCGCCCGGGCGGTCTGGGCGGCGTTCGAGGTCTGGGCGCAGGACGGTCCGGTGGAACTGAACGTGACCGATCCGGCGCATCGCAGCCATGCGGTAACGGCGGTCCGGATCGGCTCGCCTCATGGCACGGCGCTGCGCGACTGGCTGAGCGAGAAGGCGGGCGTGACGCTGGGCATCGGTCTGGGCATGGCGCCGCCGGGCGATCCGGCCTGGCACGGGTTCTTTCGCGTCGGCCATATGGGGCATGTGAACGCGCATATGATCATGGGCACGTTAGGGACGATCGAGGCCGGCATGAAGGCCCTGCGTCTTGCGCATGGCAAGGGCGCGCTCGAGGCTGCCGCAGCGGTGATCGCAGAGGCCTGAGGTGCTGACCTGAGGTGCTTGTGGCGCGTCAGTAGCCCTTGCTTGCCAACCACTCTTTCATCCAGGCGATCTCGGCCTCCTGCGTCGCGATTACCGCCTCGGCCAGTTTGCGCACCTCCGCGTCCTCGCCATGGGCCAGAACGATGGTGGCCATCTCGACGGCACCTTCATGGTGCGGGATCATGCCGCGGATGAAATCCACATCGACATCGCCGGTCGTCTCGACGGCCATGGCACTGTGCATTCTTGCGTTCGCTTCGGCGTAAAGGCTGGTGGCCTCGGTCGTCGCGCCTTGCATGGCGTGGCCGTCGTGACCGGCCGGCGCCTCCTGCGCGGTCAGAGGGGTGGCAAGGGTGACGAAAACGAACAGGGCGAAACGATACATGGCCGACCTCATTTGTTGATGCGAGACAGCAAATGCAGCCTTGCCGCCACTGGAACGCAAATCACGACGGCGTGAGCGCGCGAGCCTCGGCCAAGGCCTGCGGCAAGGCCTCGGCGACGGCATCAAGGTCATCCTTTCGGCCCGCGCTGATCCGGATGCAGCGGTCGTGCGGCGGCACGAACGGCATCCGCACGAACACGCCCCGACCGGCCAGCGCCCGCACCACCGCGCGCGCAAAATCGCCGTCCGCGCCGCAGTCGATGGTCACGAAATTGGTGGCCGAAGGCAGCGGGGTCAGGCCATTTTCCTCGGCAATGCTGGCGATCCGGGCTTTTGCCACCTCGACCTCGGTCCGAACATAGGTCAGCCAGCCGCGATCCTTCAGCGCTGCCAGCGCGCCGATCTGGCCGATGCGATTGACGCCGAAATGATTGCGCACCTTGTCGAATGCGGCGATCAGTGGTGCTGCACCCAGCGCGTAGCCGACCCGCGCGCCGGCCATGCCGTAAACCTTGGAAAACGTCCGCATCACGATGACCCTTGGATCTTCGGGATCTATTCTCAGCGCCGTGCCGCGCGGGGCGAGGTCGACATAGGCCTCGTCGAGGACGAGAAGGCAGCCGTCGGGCAGCGCGTCGAGGGCGGTCAGGATCGACGCCCCCTCCAGCCACGAGCCCATCGGGTTGTCGGGGTTGGCCAGATAGACAAGCTTGGCACCGACCTTAACCGCTTTGGCGACCAGCGCTTCGGGGTCTTCGTGATCTCCCTTGTAGGGCACCTTGTGGAGCGTACCGCCATAGCCTGCGACGTGGAAATTGAAGGTCGGATAGGCGCCATCAGAGGTGATCACCGTATCGCCCGGCTCGATCATCATGCGGGCGATGTAGCCAAGCAGGCCGTCGATACCCTCGCCGACGATGATGTTGGCAGGGCTGACGCCGTGGAATTCGGCCAGCGCGGCGCGCAGGTCGTGGTTTTCGGGGTCGCCGTACATCCAGCTATCACGGGTCGCTGCCTCCATCGCCTCGATGGCACGGGGCGAGGCGCCGAAGACGCTTTCGTTCGCGCCGAGCCTTGCGGTGAAGGGGCGGCCCTGCTTGCGCTCCTGCGTTTCCGGCCCGACGAAGGGAACGGTGGCGGGGAGGCTTTGGGCGATCTTGGTGTAGCGCGGGCCTGGCATGGCGACCTCTGGGCTGGTGGCGAGGGCCGGGGGTTTTCCACCCCCGGACCCCCGGAACATATTTGAGCCAAAATGAAAGGGCTAGCCGATGTCGTCGAGGCGGCGCAGGGCGGCGCGGAGTTTGGCTGTTTCCTCATCGGCGAGGGCCAGCTTATCGCGGGTGTCCTCGACCACATCATCCGGGGCGCTTTCGACGAATTTTGGGTTGTTCAGGCGACTGCGTAACCCGTTCAGATCCTTCTCAATCTTCTCCAAGGTCTTGGAAAGCCTTGACTTTTCCTCGGCCACGTCGATCACGCCCGCCAGCGGCAGGGCAAAGGTGGCGCCCTCGACCGCGACGGTGATCGAGCCTTTCGGAACCGCCTTGACCTCGATAAGACTGTCGATCCTTGCAAGACGATTGATCAGCGCTTCGTTGCGGTCCCAGGCGGCGCGGGCGGGGGCGTCGAACTGGGTCGCGACCATCGCCAGCTGCAGGCCTGCGGGGACGTGCATCTGAGCCCGGGCCGAGCGGATTTCCTCGATCAGCGAGATCACCCAGCGCATCTCGCGTTCGGCGGCCTCATCCACCAGATCAATGCCGTAATCGGGCCAGTCGACGTGGGCGAGCAGCTTTTCGCGGGTGCCGGTGATCTGCCACAGCTCTTCGGTGACGAACGGCATGATCGGGTGCAAGAGGATGAAGCACTGCTCAAGCACCCAGGCCATCGTGGTGCGGGTTTCTTGCGCTTCCGGTCCGTCGAACAGGGGTTTTGCAAATTCGACATACCAGTCGCAGACGCGGCCCCAGACGAAGGCGTAGAGACCGGTGGCGGCGTCGTTGAAGCGGAACTCGGCAAGGGCCGCGTCGGTCTCGGCCACGGCGCGGGCGGTCTCGCCGATGATCCATTTGTTGGCGGTGGCTTTTGGCGCCTCGGGCCGAGGGCTGGGCGTGGCGGCGACGGGAAAGACGCCGTTCATCTCGGCAAAACGGGTTGCGTTCCACAGCTTTGTGCCAAAGTTGCGATAGCCCGCGATGCGGTCTTTCGACAATTTCAGATCGCGGCCCATCGCGGCCATCGCGGTGACGGTGAAACGCACGGCGTCGGCGCCGAATTCGTCGATCAGGTCCAAGGGGTCGAGGACGTTGCCCAGCGACTTGGACATCTTCTTGCCCTTCTCGTCGCGGACCAGCGCGTGGACATAGACGGTGTGGAACGGCACCTGATCGACCACGGCCAGCTGCATCATCATCATCCGGGCGACCCAGAAAAAGATGATGTCGAAGCCGGTGATCAGGACGTCGGTGGGGAAGTATTTTTCGAGTTCCGGGGTCTGTTCTGGCCAGCCGAGGGTGCCGATGGGCCAGAGGCCGGAGGAGAACCAGGTGTCGAGGACGTCGGGGTCGCGAAACAGTGTGACGTTAACTCTTTGAAGTTTCGGTTTAGAAGGATCACCGCTTCGAATGAGGCCACCAAAAGTGGGCTGCTCTCGATTATCGCGGTTTTCAGAAACGGTGATTTTACCGGGCACTATCGTCTGATAGTGAGCCAGTGCTTTCTCCTTCGCGTCTTGCCAAGTGGTGGCACAGAAGTGTAGCGACCCACCTGCGACCGCAGCGACACCATCAGCAGTCGGCTTCGGCCCATACCAAACCGGTATCTGATGCCCCCACCAGAGCTGGCGTGAGATGCACCAGGGTTCGATGTTCTCCAGCCAGTGGAAATAGACCTTTTCGTGCTGCTCGGGCAGGATCTTGGTCCGGACATCGCGCACCGCGTCGATGGCTGGCTGCACGATTTTCGCCGTATCGACGAACCACTGGTCGGTCAGCATCGGCTCGATCACCACCTTTGAGCGGTCGCCGAAGGGCTGCATGATCTTCTTGGCTTCGACGAAGGGGCGGCGGCTGAGGTCTTCGGCCCCAGTCTCGGCGTCGATTTCCTTGTGCAGATAGGTCACCGCCAGCCCCTCGGCAGTGATCGCCTCGACCACGCGCTTGCGCGCTATGAGCCGGTCCAGCCCGCGATATTCATCCGGCACCAAGTTGATCGCGTCGATCTCGGCCTCGGTGAAGTCCGCACCTTCGACGATCCTTTGCGCCAGCGAAGCCGCCTCGGCATAGGGCGCGCCGTCGTCGCGCATGTAGGCCTTGGTATCCATGAGCCGGTAGCAGGGGATGCCGTTCCGCTTGGCGACACCGTAATCGTTGAAATCATGCGCGCCGGTGATTTTCACCGCACCCGAGCCGAAGGTCGGGTCGGGGTAGTCGTCGGTGATGATTGGAATCAGGCGACGGTGCTGTTTCGGGCCGACCGGGATTTCGCAGAGCATGCCGACGATGGCGGCATAGCGCGCGTCGCCGGGATGCACCGCAACCGCGCCATCGCCGAGCATCGTTTCGGGCCGGGTGGTCGCGATCGAGATATAATCGCGCGTCTCGCGCAGGGTGACTTTGCCGTCCTCGTCCTTTTCGACATACTCATAGGTCTCGCCGCCCGCCAACGGGTATTTGAAATGCCACATGAACCCGTCGACCTCGGTCTGCTCGACCTCGAGGTCGGAAATCGCGGTCTCGAAATGCGGGTCCCAGTTGACCAGACGCTTGCCGCGATAGATCAGGCCCTTGGTGTGGAGGTCGACGAAGACCTTGATGACGGCATCGTGGAAATTGCCCTCTTCACCCGCAGGCGCGCCCGGGGCGCCGGACATGGTGAAAGCCTCGCGGGACCAGTCGCATGAGGCGCCGAGGCGTTCCAGCTGACCCTTGATGTTGCCGCGCGATTTGACCTTTTGCTGCCAGACCCGCTTGACGAACGCCTCGCGGCCCATCTCGCGGCGGCCCGGTTCGCCCGCCTGCGCCAGTTCGCGCTCGACCACCATCTGCGTCGCGATGCCGGCATGATCGGTGCCGGGCTGCCAGAGCGTGTCGAACCCGCGCATCCGGTGCCAGCGGGTCAGGATGTCCTGCAGCGTGTTGTTGAAGGCGTGGCCCATGTGCAGATTGCCGGTGACGTTCGGCGGCGGAATCATGATCGAGAAGGTTTCGGCGTGCGAGGCATTGGCGCCGGCCTTGAAGGCCCCCGCCTTGTCCCACATCGCGGAAATCCGGGCCTCGGCCTCGGCGGCATCGAAATTCTTTTCCATCGGCATGGGCGCTTGTCCTGTCTGGTCCGGCACCATCTAGCGAAGCCCGCACGGAAGGCCAAGCCCGCCTGCCTGCTTCCTTTTGTAACAAATACCGCGCGGGGGTCCGGGGGGCGCGAAGCCCCCCGGTCGCCGCGTCAGACGGCGCGGTCGATTTTTGTAGAGAGATGGATCAGGCTTTCAGTATCCGAAACACCCGGAATGGCGCCGATCCGGTCCAGCACCTCGTCCAGCGCTTGGGTGGTGTCGGCGGCGACCTGAAGGATCAGATCGATCCGACCGGTGGTGGTATGCGCGATTTCGACCTCGGGCATCGCCTTGAGCCGTTGGGTGACCTGGGCTGTGGAGCGCGATTCGACCTGCAGCAAGATCGTGGCCTTGATCCGTCTCAGGGTCAGCGCCTGACCCAACTTTACGGTATAGCCCGCGATCATGCCGGTGCGCTCCAGCCGTTCGATCCGAGCCTGCACGGTCGAGCGAGCGACCTTGAACCGGCGCGCCAGTTGCGAGGTCGAGGTTGAGGAATTGGCGACCAGCGCTGCGAGCAGCTTCTGATCCAGGTCATCCATGTCATTTTGTGTGATCATCTCGTCATTCTGCCGATGATTTCGGACAAATCAACTCTTTTCATCGGTGAAATCACCCGCCATATCCTCTCTACTGGTTTTCAGCAAAAAGGCGGCTCATACGCATCTGGCCTGGTTGCGGAAACGCCTGAGATATCGCGCGTCTCCCAACCCGTTCGCCGGGGCAAGAGGTCGCTTTCACTGTTGACTACCCGAAGAAGAACAAGGGGCAGGACGATGGGACTTTCGAAAACGATCTGGTCGAAACCGACCGAACTTCTGCGTGCTCAGGAGCCGGAAAACCCGGTACTGTTCTTCGCGCCGGCGATCCTGCAGGCGACCGCCAAGCGGTTTCTGGCGGGATTTCCGGGGCTGGTCACCTATGCGGTGAAATCGAACCCTGACGAGATGGTGATCCAGAACCTCGATGCCGCCGGTATTCGTGGCTATGACGTCGCCTCGGTCTACGAGATCGAGCTGATCCGGCGTGTCGCCCCGGGGGCAGCGATGCATTACCACAACCCGGTCCGTTCGCGCAGCGAGATCAAGCGCGCGGTCGAGTTGGGGATCGTGTCCTGGTCGGTCGACAGCCGCACCGAGCTGGCCAAGATCACCGACCATGCGCCGGTCGAGGGCACCGAAATATCGGTGCGCTTCAAGCTGCCGGTCGATGGCGCGGCCTATAATTTCGGCGCCAAGTTCGGCGCGACGCAGGAACTGGCGGGTGAGTTGCTGGCCGAGGTTGCGCAGGCAGGCTACACCGCCTCGCTGACCTTTCATCCGGGCACCCAGTGCACCGATGCGATGGCGTGGGATGCCTATATCCGTGCCGCGGCCGAGATCGCCGCTGCGGCGGGTGTGAAGATCGCGCGGCTGAATGTCGGCGGTGGCTTTCCGTCACACCGGCTGGAGGAGTTTACGCCGTCGCTGGAGCCGATCTTCGAGCTGATCGACCGGGTCACCGGCGAGGCCTTTGGCGATGAGCGTCCGGCGCTGGTCTGCGAGCCGGGGCGCGGCATGGTGGCCGAGGCGTTCTCATTGGCGACGCGGGTGCGCTCGGTCCGCGATGCCGGGCATATCTTCCTCAACGACGGCGTCTATGGCGGGCTGGCAGAGCTGCCGATCATCGGCATCATCGACCGGGTCGAGGTCGTCGATACCGATGGCACGCCGCGTACCGGCGTCAGCCGCTCGCGCATCGTTTTTGGCCCGACCTGCGATTCGGTCGACCGGTTGCCGGGCGAGTTGCGCCTGCCGGGCGATATCGGCGAGGGGGATTACGTGATCTTTCACGGCATGGGCGCCTATTCGACCGTCACCAACACCCGCTTCAACGGCTTTGGCGAGATGGAGATTGCCACCGCGATGTCGCTGCGCGACTGAGACCATGCCGCGCGGGGGCTGGACAGCCTTGGCCTGACCGTTACCTTCGCCGGGTAACAGTCAGGCGGAGGCTTTTTCGTGACCAAGATCGGCGACAAGTTCGGCGGGGCGCAGACGGCGGCCCGGCGCGAGGATGTGCGGTTCCTGACCGGGGCAGGGCGCTATGTCGATGACATCGCACCCGATACCGCACTGCACGCGATCTTTTTCCGCTCACCCGTGGCGCATGCCGATATCCTGTCGCTTGATCTGGACGCGGCGCGGGCCGCACCCGGTGTGGCGGCGGTGTTCGCAGCCGGGGATCTGGAGGCCGCTGGTGTCGATCTGAATATCGAAGCCACGGTCATCACCAACCGCGATGGCAGCGCGGCCCCCGATCCGTTCCGGCCAGTGCTGGCCAAGGGCCGCGTGCGCCATGTCGGCGAGGCGGTGGCCGTGGTTTTGGCAAAAAGCCTGGCCGAGGCCAAGGACGCCGCCGAGCTGATCGGGTTCGACTACGAAGACCGCGCGGTGCATGTCGATCTGGCGCCGGGCGGTGAGGGTTTGCACGACGTGGCGCCCGACAACATCGCATATGACTGGGCTTTGGGCGATGAGGCGGCGACCGAGGCCGCCTTTGCTTGGGCCGCGCACCGCGTGGCACTGACCGTCTCGCAGCAGCGCATCATCGTGAACGCGATGGAGCCGCGTGGCTGTTTTGCGGAATGGGATGGCGGGCGCCTGCATTTTGCCGTCGGCGGGCAGAATGTCTGGATCACCAAGACGATGCTGGCCCGGCAGATGCACCTGCCGCCCGAGGCGGTGCATGTGACGACACCCGATGTCGGCGGCGGGTTCGGGATGAAGGGGTTCAATTATCCGGAATATCTGGTCGTCGCCCATGCCGCCCGGACGCTGGGCCGCCCGGTGCGCTGGATCGGCGAACGCACGGAATCGATGCTGACCGACAATGGCGGCCGCGATCTGCAAAGCCGGGCCGAGATGGCCTTCGACGCCGAGCACCGGCTGATCGGCTACCGCGTCAACACTCTGTCCAATCTTGGCGCGTATAGTTCGGAGTTCGCGCAGGCGATCCAGTCGGATCTGTTCGCGCGCGTCCTGACCGGGGCCTATGATGTGCAGGCGGCATTCGTGAGCGTGAAGGGTATCTACACCAATACCACCCCCGTCGATGCCTATCGCGGCGCCGGGCGGCCCGAGGCGATCTATACGCTGGAACGCGCGATGGACCATGCCGCGCGCCAGTTGGGCGTCGACCCGTGGGAATTGCGCGAAAAGAACTTTGTCCGCGCGTTTCCCTACAAGACCGCCACCGGCGAGGCTTATGACGTCGGCGATTTTCCCCGGGTGATGGCGCGGGTGAAGGCCGAGGCGGATGTCGCGGGATTTGCCGGGCGCCGGCAGGCGGCTGCGGCCCGGGGCAAGCTGCGCGGCCAGGGTCTGTGCTATTACATCGAATCGATCCTCGGGGCACCGGTCGAGGATGCGCGGGTCGAGTTTCGTGACGACGGGACTGTGGCGTTATATGTCGGCACGCAATCGAACGGGCAGGGGCATGAGACGGTGTTCGCGCATTTCCTGGCCGCCCGGACGGGCATTCCGGCGGACCGGATCGTCGTCGTGCAGGGCGACAGCGATCTGATCCCGCAGGGCGGCGGCACCGGTGGGTCACGCTCGGTCACCGTGCAGAGCAACGCCACCATTGCGGCGGTGGCCGAGATGGTTGCGGCCTTCGTGCCGTTCCTGGGTGAAACGCTGCAGGCTGAGGGCTTTGACTTTGACGGCGAGGCATTTCGCGCGCCCGGCACCAACCATGCGATCACGCTGCTGGAAGCCGCCGATCTGGCGCGCGAGGCGGGTCGCCGCGATCTGCTGGACCGGCGCACGACCGCCGAATTGCCGGGGCGCAGCTATCCCAATGGCGCGCATGTCGCCGAGGTCGAGATCGACGCCGAAACCGGCGTGCTGCAACTGATCGCCTATACCGTCACGGACGATTTCGGCGTGCTGATCCATCCGCAACTGGCCGAAGGGCAGGTGCATGGCGGCGTCGCGCAGGGGCTGGGGCAGGCGGTGATGGAACGGGCGGTGCATGACGAGAACGGGCAACTGCTCACGGCAAGTTTCATGGACTACGCGATGCCGCGCGCCGATGATCTGCCGATGATATCGTTCACCACCGAACCGGTGCCGTCGACCGCCAATCCGATCGGCATGAAGGGCTGCGGCGAGGCGGGCACGGTGGGCGCGCTCGCAGCACTGGCCAATGCGGTGGCCGATGCGCTGGCGCCAGCCGGTGTGAGCGACGTGCAGATGCCGTTCACTCCGTTGCGCATCTGGCAGTGGCTGCAGGAGGCACGGGGGCCGGACAAGGCGCGGGCCGGGTGAGACTGGCCAAGTCCCTCCGCCGCTGGCTTACTTGGGAGCGTCCGGGCGAGACCCGGGACACCCATTCCAAGCGTCGCGGGCGGGTCGATCACGTGATCATTCTGGACGGCACGATGTCGTCGCTGGACATGGGTTGGGAAACCAACGCCGGGCTGACCTACAAGCTGTTGGCGGAACGCGGTCGGGTGGCGGGGGTGTCGCTGTATTATGAGGCCGGCATCCAGTGGGAAGAGTGGCGCCGGGCGCCCGATGTCATCATGGGCCGCGGCATCAACCACCAGATCCGGCGCGCCTATGGTTATCTTGCCTCGCGCTACCGCGAGGGTGACCGGATTTTCCTGTTCGGGTTCTCGCGCGGCGCCTATGCGGTCAGGTCCCTTGCCGGGGTGATTGACCAGGTCGGGCTGCTGACCTCGGACAAGGCGACGGAGCGGGCGATCCGCGCGATCTACCGGCACTATGAGATGGATGCGCAAAGCCCGGCCGCGCGCCGGTTCGCGGAACTGCATTGTCACGCCGAGGCGCCGGTCGAGATGGTCGGCGTCTGGGACACGGTCAAGGCCCTGGGCCTGCGGTTGCCGCTTTTGTGGATGCTGACCGAGCAGCGCCATTCGTTTCACAGCCATCAGCTTGGGCGCTCGATCCGGCACGGGTTTCAGGCGCTGGCGCTGGACGAGACACGGGCGGTTTACGAGCCGGTTCTGTGGTCGTGCGACGACCGGATGGCGGCAGGTCAGGTGGTCGAGCAGGTGTGGTTTCGCGGCGCGCATGGCGATATCGGCGGCCAGTTGGGCGGATATGAGCTGGCCCGGCCCCTGGCAAATATCCCGCTGGTCTGGATGCTGGAGAAGGCCGAAGGTTGCGGGCTGGTTCTGCCGCATGGCTGGCGGGCGCGGTTTCCGCGCGATGCCGATGCGCCCTCGGTCGGCACCTGGCGCGGCTGGGGCAAGACGTTCCTGTTTCGCCTGCGGCGACCGGTCGGACACGACCGGTCCGAGGCGATCCACCCGACCGCGATCGCCAGTCATCCCGGCCTGCGGCTTGCCGAGGCGGGCTAGGTTTTGCGCGCGCTTTGAACGTTCTTCTCGTGACGGCGGGCGAGCCTCCGGCGGACATATTTATATCAAAATGAAAGCTGTCAGCCAGCAAGAATGATGCAGGTGGTCGACCCTGTGGCGTAGATCTTGCCGTCGGTCACGCCCTTGATCGTGCCCTCAGCGACGCCGGTGGTGCGGCCTGCGTGCTGGACGGTTCCCAGCGCCTCGATCTCGGTTCCCAGCGGGATCACGCGGGTGATGTTCACCTTGTATTCCAGCGTTGTGTACCAGCTACCTCTCGGCACAGTGGTCATCACCGCGCAGGCCATCGCACTGTCGAGAAGCGTGCCATACCAGCCGCCATGCACGGTGCCCAAGGGATTGGTATGGGCGAAACCGGGGGTGCCGCGAAATGCCACGCGGCCCTTTCCGACCAGATGCAGACGGTAGTCCAGGATGCCCGAGATGGGCGGCTGCGGCAGGGTCCCGTCGAGGGTCGCACGCATGAAATCGAGGCCGGACATCGACAACAGGACCTCGCGCGTGGCGAGATCTTGCGGCGTTTTGGCGATATTGGGTTTGGGCATCGGCCACCTCCGGCATGGAAGCCTAGAGATGGCCGATCCACGGGGGAAGGGGTCAGGCGACCTTTTGCAGGCTGACCTCGGGCGTCACACCCAGCGCGTGGCAGATGTCACGGGTCAGGTGCGGGCGGTTCAGCGTGTAGAAATGCAGGTGATCGACGCCGCCCTCGATCAGGTCCGAGCAAAGCTCGGTCGCGATGGCGGTGGCCAGCAGTTCCTCGCGCCCGTCGCGTTTGGCGGCGGAAAAAGCATCGTCCAGCCATTGCGGGATCTGCGCGCCGCAGCGGGCGGCGAACTTCTTGGTGCCGTCCCAGCTTTGGATCGGCAGGATGCCGGGCAGGATCGGCGCGGTGATGCCTTCTTTGGCGCAGGCATCGCGGAACCGGAAGAACGTCTCGGCGTCGAAGAAGAACTGGGTGATTGCCGAGGTGGCGCCGGCGTCGATCTTGCGCTTGAGCCAGCGGACGTCGGCCAGAGGATCGACGGCGTCGGGATGCGGTTCGGGGTAAGCGCCGACGCGGATGTTGAAGTTGCCGGTTGCGGCCAGCGCCTCGATCAGCTCGACCGAGCTGGCGAAGCCGTCGGGATGCGGGGTGAAGCGCTGGGCGCTTTTGGGCGCATCGCCGCGCAGGGCAACGATCTCGGTGACGCCGGCATCGGCATAGGCGGCGGCGATCTCAAGCGTCTCGGCGCGGGTCGCCTCGACGCAGGTCAGGTGTGCGGCGACATTCAGGCCGTAGTTGCGGCCGATCGTGGTGACCGCTTCGTGCGTCAGCTGCCGCGTGGTGCCGCCCGCGCCATAGGTGACCGATACGAAGTCGGGGGCGAGGGGCGCCAGCATCTGTGCGGATTCCCAAAGGCGAAAGCTGGCATCCAGCGTTTGCGGCGGGAAGAATTCGAAGGAAACGCGCGGCACTGACATCGGTCTCTCCTTGATGTTGAGACAGTTGTAGGCTGCGCATGAATGTGAGACTAATTCATTATTCTCATCATTTTAATGAGGCTGACCACAAGATGCACCTCGAGTTTCGCCACCTCCGCACCATCAAGGCGATCCACGAGGCGGGTGGATTGGCGCGCGCGGCGGACCTGTTGAACATCACCCAATCGGCACTTTCGCATCAGGTGAAGGGGCTGGAAGAGCAGACCGGGGTCGAGTTGTTCGCACGCCGGTCGAAACCGCTCAGGCTGTCGTCGGCGGGGGCGCGGCTTCTGAAGCTGGCCGAAAAGGTGCTGCCCGAGGTCGAGGCGCTGGAGGAAGATTTCCGCGCGCTGCGCTCGGGCAAGACCGGACGGCTGCACATCGCCATCGAATGCCACGCCTGTTTCGAATGGCTGTTCCCGGTGCTGGAGCAGTTTCGCAAGAGATGGCCCGATGTCGATGTTGATATCCGGCCTGGACTGGCCTTCGGTGCCTTGCCCGCGCTGATCCGCGAGGAGGTCGATCTGGTGGTGTCGTCGGACCCCGAGGATCTGCCGGGGGTGACCTTCGTGCCGCTGTTCGATTACGAGCCGGTTTTTGTCGCCGCGTCAGAGCATGCTCTGGCGGCGAAGGAATGGGTAGAGGCCGAGGATTTCCGCGATCAGGTGCTGATTACCTATCCGGTAGACCGCGCCCGGCTGGATGTGTTCTCGCAGCTGCTGATCCCGGCCAAGGTCGAGCCGCGCGCGATCCGGCAGGTTGAACTGACGGCGGTGATCCTGCTTCTGGTCGCGTCGAACCGGGGCGTGGCGGTTCTGCCGGACTGGGTGGTGCGCGAGGTGAAATATTCGTCGGATTATGTGACGCGGCGGGTGACCGAGGCGGGGCTGACGCGGCGGTTATATGCTGCCGTCCGCGATGAGGATGTGGGAAAACCGTTCATGGCGCATGTGTTGCGGTTGGGGGGCACGGTGCCGGTCAAGCTGCAAAGGGCCTGAGTGTGCATCCGTTCCTCGATCATCCCCGGCCCCTCGCATTCGCCCATCGCGGCGGGTCGCTTGAGGCTGAAGAGAACACGATGGCGGCTTTCGAGCGCGCCGTTGGTCTGGGCTACACGCATATCGAGACCGATGTGCATGCCACGCGCGATGGCGTGGCGGTGGTGCATCACGACGACACCTTGCAGCGGATGACCGGGCGGGTCGAGCGGATCGACGCGCTGAGCTGGGCCGAATTGTCGGCGGTGCACACCAGGGGTGGCGCGGGTATTCCGCGGCTGGATCAGGTGCTGGCGAGCTTTCCGGCGCTGAACGTGAATATCGAGATGAAGTCGCTGGCCGTGGCGGCGCCGATGGCCGAGGCGGTGCGGCGGGCCGGTGCGCTGGATCGCATTTGCGTTGGCGCCTTCGCGGCGGACCGGACCCGTGCCGCGCGCAGGCTGCTGGGGCTGGGTCTGGCGTGGTCACCTGCGCATGCCAGCGTTCTGGGCGTCTGGTTGGCAGGGTTTGGCCTGCCGGTGCGACGCCCGGCGTTTCACGCGCTGCAAGTGCCGGTGCAGCACAAGGGTATCCCGGTCGTCACGCAGCGCTTTGTTTGCGCCGCGCATGCGCGCAGCGTTCAGGTACATGTCTGGACGGTGAATGAGGCGGACGAAATGGAGCGGCTTCTTGAGCTTGGCGTCGATGGTCTGATGACCGATCGGCCGACGGTGCTGCGCGAGGTGCTGATGCGGCGCGGCGCATGGCCGGGCGGATGATGCCTTTGGCCTTCACTTCCCAAGCCCGCCCGCTTATAGCGCGGCCCTGACCCGCACCCGGAGACTGAATGCATGCAAGGCTCGGCCAATCTCAACATCATGATCAAGGCGGCCCGGCTGGCAGCCCGGTCGCTGGTCAAGGATTTCCGCGAGGTCGAGAACCTGCAGGTCTCGGCCAAGGGACCGGGGGATTTTGTCACCAAGGCCGATATCGCCGCCGAGACGATCCTGAAGACCGAACTTCTGGGCGCGCGCCCGAACTATGGCTGGCTGGGTGAGGAAACCGGCGAGACCAAGGGCGAGGACCCGACCCGGCGCTGGATCGTCGATCCGCTGGACGGGACGACAAACTACCTGCACGGGCTGCCGCATTGGGCGGTGTCGATCGCGCTTGAGCACAAGGGCGAGATCGTTGCCGGCGTGATCTATGATGCGGCCAAGGACGAGATGTTCTATGCCGAAAAGGGGCAGGGCGCCTGGCTGAACGATTCCGTGCGTTTGCGGGTGTCGGGGCGACGCGTGATGTCCGAGGCGGTGTTTGCCACCGGCGTGCCGTTTGCCGCCATGAAGACGCTGCCCGCAGCGCTGGGCGATCTGGCGCGGTTGATGCCGCAATGCGCAGGCGTCCGGCGCTGGGGTGCGGCGGCGCTGGATCTCGCTTATGTGGCGGCGGGCCGCTACGACGGCTATTGGGAACGCGAGTTGAAGCCCTGGGACATGGCAGCGGGCCTGATCATCGCGCGCGAGGCGGGGGCGTTGGTCGAGGCGGTCAGGCCGGGGAAGTCGTCGGATTCCGGGCCGCTGGAGGCGGGCAGCGTCCTGTGCGCCAACGAAGTGCTGTTCCCGATGTTGGCGCGGGTGATCCGCGAGGACTGAGGTAAATCGTTGCTGGGCTTGCCATGCAGGCTATCCCGACCGGGGCTTGTGCCACTGATAGCTGCGTGAACCCTACACCCGCCCGGAATCAAGGCCCGGCACGGGCCGCCGCTACGTCACCGATAGCGCGAAGATCGAAGTGAGGATTGGCGGAGAAATCAAGCGGCGACCTCTGGTGTTGCAAGCGGCAGCCCGCGGTCAGCCACTGCCCTGTGGTGAGCCCTGACTGCGGCCATTCATCGTCAGACCCTTCCGCGTCAGGCATCGGACGGATGGTTCACACCGTCGGTCCACTGCACCTCGCCCAGATCGCGCGGGTTCACACCTTCGATACAGGCGACGTTGATCCCGTATTCCTCCGGGTTCGAGCGGCGCTGATGATGGGTGTAGATGCCGCAGACCGAGCAGAAATAGTGTTTCGCGGTCTGGGTGCCCCATTGGTACAGCACCAGCTTGTCCGCACCCCGGATGATCGCCACACCCGTCAGCGGCGCGGTGACGGCAATTGCGCCGCGTCGCGCGCAGTAGGAGCAGTCGCAGCGGCGCGCGGTCGTCAGGCCCTCGCTCAGCGTGACCTGCAGGGCGACCGCACCGCAGTGGCAGGTGGCCCGGACGCCGATCATCGGCGCGGCACCCGAGGGATCGAGCTGGTCCGCAGCCGGTAGGTGGCCTCGGGATGCGGCGGATGGCCATGGGTGCGGTTCCAGAATCGGGGTCCGCCGCGCCTGAGCCAAAGCGGCAATGCCAGGACGATGCCGGCCAGAAAGCCGCCGGCATGGGCCCAATAGGCGACGCCGCTGTCGGCGGTGGGGGGCGAGGCGCCCCAGAAAAGCTGGATCGCGAACCAGACGCCCAGGACAAGCCAGGCCGGGATCGGCACGATCCGGAAGAAGATCACGATGATGATCAGAACGTCGATCCGCGCCTTGGGGAACATTAATAGATAACCGCCCATCACGCCTGCAATGGCGCCCGACGCGCCGACGATGGGGGTTTGCGAGGCAGGCTCGGCGGCGACCTGGGCAATGGCGGACGCAACGCCTGCAGCAAGGTAGAAGGCCAGAAAACGCAGGTTGCCCATCTCGTCTTCCAGATTGTCGCCGAAGACCCAGAGGAACAGCATGTTGCCGGCGAGGTGTAAAAAGCCGCCATGCAGGAACATGAAGGTAAGGTAGCCGGTGGTCGGTCCGCTGCCCGGCACCAGACCCCAGTTGCGGTAAAACGCTACGGTCGCGGCCTCGGACCCGGTCTGGGCCAGCGTCAATGCGAACATCGCCACGTTCGCCACGATCAGCGCGTAGGTCACATAGGCGGTGCGGCCCGAGGGGTTGTGATCGCGGATCGGGAACATTTGGGGCGAAAGTGGGGGAAGGTTTGTGCGTCGTCAAGACGGGCTGCGTGCGATCTTTGTGGTCGCGCCGAACCGCGCTGCGGTCCGGCGTGATGGAGGGGTCAGGTCCCGCCGACCTCGGCCAGAAGGGCCGCGTTGCCACCCGAGGCGGTGGTGTCGACGCAGAGATGACGCTCGTGCTGGGCGTGGGCGGTGTCGGGCGGCCGGTGATCAACTGTACCAGCGGGCCGGTGCGTCGGGCCAGCGCCAGTGCGTAGCTGCGGGCGGCAGGGGTGTCGCCCCACCAGAGCACGGCAGAAAGTCCGTCCAGACGGGTGAGCGCCTCGGGCGAAAGCGTCCCCGTGGCCTCGGCTGTGGCACCGCCGAGCGCCCGGATCGCCTGTGCCTGCGCGCGGGCGTCCTCGGCGCCGGGAC
>JBBKVJ010000225.1:0-9251 GCA_037968375.1 Paracoccaceae bacterium
CGCGGACGGCGGCGGGTGCGGCGGGGATGGCGCTGGGCCTTTATCTTGATCTCGCGGTGGGCACGCATCCCTACGGGGCCGAGACCTGGGCCGAACGGGCGATGTTCGCGCCCGGCATCTCGCTTGGCGCGCCGCCCGATGCATTCTCGCCGGATGGTCAAAGCTGGGGCGTGGCGCCGTTTTCGCCACGCGCGCTGGTGGCGGATGGGTTCGCGGCATTGGCCGAAACGCTGCGGGTGCAGTTCCGCTATGCGGGGCTTTTGCGGATCGACCATATCCTGGGGTTCGAACGTGCGTTCTGGGTGCCCGAGGGCTTGCCGGGACTTTACATGGCGATGCCGCGCGCCGCGATGCTGGCGGTGCTGCGGATCGAGGCGGCCCGCGCGAGCGCATCGATCATTGGTGAGGATTTAGGGAACGTTCCTGATGGCTTGCAGGACGAACTTCATGCGTCCGGCGTGCTTGGTTGTCGGGTCGCAATGTTCGAGCGGGATTGGCAGAGTGGCGGCTTCAAGGATGCAAGCCAGTGGGACGCGGAAGTTCTTGCGTCGTTCTCGACGCATGATCTGCCGACCTGGAAAGGCTGGCGCAATGGCCGCGATATCGACTGGCGGGCGCGGCTGGGACGGTCGGGCGATCCGGGGGCAGAGCGGCATCAGAGGGCGGGCGAAGTCGCAGCGCTTGACGCAGCGATTGGGGGCGACGTCGGCGATGTGGACGCGATGCACGGGTTTCTGGCGCGCTCGCCCTGCAGGCTTGTCGCGGTGCAGGCCGAGGACGTTTTGGGGCTGGAGGAACAGGCCAACCTGCCCGGCACGATCCACGATCATCCAAACTGGCGGCGGCGTTTGCCGGTGACAGCGCAGGTGATCGCGACCGACACGCGGCTTGCCGATGTGGCGGATATCATGAAATCCTGCGGCCGAAGAGGAGACGCGCCATGACCGTTCACACGATTGAGACGACACCGATTGAAGGCCAGATGCCCGGCACGTCAGGTTTGCGCAAGAAAACCCATGTGTTCATGGGGCCGCATTACCTGGAGAATTTCGTCGAGGCGATCTGGGCTGGAATTGGTGGGGTTTTGGGCAAGACCCTGGTTCTGGGCGGCGACGGGCGCTATTTCAACGACCGGGCGGCGCAGGTGATCTTGCGGATGGCCGCCGCCTCGGGGGCGAAGAAGGTGATCGTGGGCGTGGGCGCGCTGTTGTCGACACCCGCCGCCTCTCATCTGATCCGCAGCCGCAAGACCGATGGCGGGATCATCCTGTCGGCCAGCCATAATCCTGGCGGACCGGACGAGGATTTCGGCGTCAAGTTCAACACCGGGAATGGCGGGCCCGCGCCGGAAGATGTCACGAACCGGATTTTCGAGGCGACCAAGGCGCTGACGAGTTACCGGATACTCGAG
Organism: Paracoccaceae bacterium; assembly: GCA_037968375.1. Classification (GTDB taxonomy): domain Bacteria; phylum Pseudomonadota; class Alphaproteobacteria; order Rhodobacterales; family Rhodobacteraceae; genus CANNFR01. The sequence continues at coordinate 1,412 of JBBKVJ010000225.1, forward strand.
GCGCAGGACGCCGATCTGTCGCGGCCCGGCAGCAGCCGGATGGGTGATATGGAAATCGAGGTGGTTGATCCGGTAGCGGATTATCAGACACTGATGGAGAAGTTGTTCGATTTCAATGCGATACGGACGCTTCTTGAATCGGGCTTCAGCTTGCGGTTTGACGCGATGCACGCCGTGACCGGGCCTTATGCGACGGCGATTTTGGAAGGTGCGCTGGGGGCGGCGAAGGATTCGGTTGTGAATGCCGTGCCAAAGCCAGATTTCGGCGGCGGGCATCCCGATCCGAATCCGGTCTGGGCGAAACCGTTGGTTGATCTGATGATGTCAGGTGCCGCACCGGATTTCGGAGCCGCCTCGGATGGTGATGGCGACCGCAACATGGTTTTGGGGCGCGGCATCTACGTCACGCCTTCTGACAGTCTGGCGGTGCTGGCGGCCAATGCACATCTGGCGCCCGGCTACAGCGCGGGCGTCAAGGGAGTAGCCCGCTCGATGCCGACCTCGAAGGCGGTCGACCGGGTGGCCGAGGCGATGGGGATAGCGTGTTACGAGACGCCGACAGGATGGAAGTTCTTCGGCAACCTGCTTGACGCCGGAAAGGTCACGCTGTGCGGCGAGGAAAGTGCAGGCACCGGCAGCGACCATGTGCGCGAAAAGGACGGGCTTTGGGCGGTGCTGTTGTGGCTGAACATCCTGGCGGTGCGGAACATTTCGGTGAAAGCGGTGCTGGAAGATCACTGGCTAACCTACGGGCGCAATTACTATTCCCGGCATGATTACGAAGCTGTCGATGCGCCCCGGGCCGAGGCGATGATGGCCAGGCTGCGCGCGGCATTGCCGGGCCTGCCGGGCAGCAAAGCCGCCGGGCTGACGGTAGAGGCCGCAGACGAGTTTGCCTATGACGATCCGGTCGATGGCTCGCGGTCCGAAGGGCAGGGCCTGAGGATCGGGCTGTCGGGCGGCGGAAGAATCGTTTTTCGGCTGTCGGGCACTGGCACGGTGGGGGCGACGCTGCGCGTCTATCTGGAACGGCTGGAGACCGATCCTGATCGGCTTGGGCTTGATCCCGAGGCAGCATTGGCGCCGGTGATTGCCGCCGCCGAAGAACTGGCCGAGATCACGAAGCATACAGGGCGCACCGCACCGGACGTTAAGACTTAACTCACCGCAAAGACCTATTCGAACGGTCCCAGGCCGGGCGCTCAGGCCTGTTCGGGATCACGTTGCCGCTGCCTCCCTTGCAGCCCCTTGGGCGCGAGACTAAGACTCGGTCAAGGTTTGGTAGGTTAGACAGGCCAGAGAGCAGAGGCAGAGCATATGAGAGACCCGAACGAATTTTACATGAACACGCTCGTGCCTATGGTGGTCGAGCAGACGGCGCGCGGCGAGCGGGCCTACGATATCTTCTCGCGGCTTTTGAAGGAGCGGATCATTTTCCTGTCCGGTCCGGTGCATGACGGCATGTCGAGCCTGGTCGTGGCGCAGCTTCTGTTCCTGGAATCGGAAAACCCGTCCAAGGAAATCTCGATGTACATCAACTCGCCGGGTGGCGTGGTGACCAGCGGATTGTCGATCTACGACACGATGCAGTATATCAAGCCGAAGATTTCCACGCTTTGTGTGGGCCAGGCGGCCTCGATGGGCTCGCTTCTTCTGGCGGCGGGCGAGAAGGGGATGCGCTATTCGCTGCCGAACAGCCGGATCATGGTGCACCAGCCCTCGGGCGGTTATCAGGGTCAGGCGACCGATATCATGATCCATGCCGAAGAGACGCTGAAGCTGAAGCGGCGGCTGAACGAGATCTACGTGAAACACACCGGCCAGAAGCTGGAAAAGGTCGAGGCGGCGCTGGAACGCGACAATTTCATGGACCCCAAACAAGCCAAGGACTGGGGCCTGATCGACGAGATCGTCGAGAGCCGTCCGAAAGGCGATGAGGACAAGAAGTAACGGTGCCGAACGACTGGCACTTTTCACGTTGTGCAGGGCGGGGGGCTGTCCTAGACTTGCCCCCCAAGCGGCCCCGAACAGGCGCGGGCAACCGCGAGAGGGAATGCGATGGCGAATAATTCCTCCGGCGACAGCAAGAACACGCTGTATTGCTCATTTTGCGGCAAGAGCCAGCATGAGGTGCGCAAGCTGATTGCCGGGCCGACGGTGTTCATCTGCGATGAATGCGTCGAGCTGTGCATGGATATCATCCGCGAAGAGACCAAGGCTTCGGGCCTGAAATCTGCTGACGGGGTGCCGACGCCGCGCGACATCTGCAAGGTCCTGGACGATTATGTGATCGGCCAGATGCATGCCAAGCGGGTGCTGTCGGTGGCGGTGCACAATCATTACAAGCGGCTGAACCACGCGGCGAAGTCGTCGGACATCGAGCTGGCGAAGTCGAATATCCTGCTGATCGGCCCGACGGGCTGTGGCAAGACGCTGCTGGCGCAGACGCTGGCGCGGATCCTCGATGTGCCGTTCACAATGGCCGATGCAACGACGCTGACCGAGGCCGGCTATGTCGGCGAGGATGTCGAGAACATCATCCTCAAGCTGTTGCAGGCCAGCGAATACAATGTCGAACGGGCGCAACGTGGCATCGTCTATATCGACGAGGTCGATAAAATTACCCGCAAATCGGACAATCCCTCGATCACCCGCGATGTGTCGGGCGAGGGTGTGCAGCAAGCGCTTCTGAAGATCATGGAAGGCACGGTCGCCAGCGTGCCGCCGCAGGGCGGGCGCAAGCATCCGCAGCAGGAATTCCTGCAGGTCGATACGACCAACATCCTGTTCGTCTGCGGTGGCGCCTTTGCGGGCCTGGAAAAGATCATCGCACAGCGCGGCAAGGGCTCGGCCATCGGCTTTGGCGCCGAAGTGAAAGAGGCCGATGCCAAGGGTGTCGGCGAAATGTTCAAGACGCTGGAACCCGAGGACCTGCTGAAATTCGGCCTGATCCCGGAATTTGTCGGCCGTCTGCCGGTAATTGCCACGCTGGAAGACCTTGATGAAGAGGCGCTGGTCACTATCCTCAGCGCGCCGAAGAACGCCTTGGTCAAGCAATACCAGCGGCTGTTCGAGATCGAGGGCGTCGATCTGTCGTTCACCGATGATGCACTGAAGGCGATCGCCAAGCGGGCGATCCTGCGCAAGACCGGCGCGCGGGGTTTGCGTTCGATCATGGAGGACATCTTGCTTGACACGATGTTCGAACTGCCCTCGCTGCACAGTGTCGAAGAGGTCGTGGTGAACGAAGAGGCGGTCAATGCGGGTGTCAAGCCGTTGCTGATCTACGCCGAAGGCAAAAAGGAACCCGCTTCGGCGGGCTGAGAGGATGCGTCGGCGGATCACAACCGGGTCGCCCTTCGAAGCAGAAATCGGATATTCACGCGCAGTCGTCGAAGACGGCTGGGTGTTTGTGGCGGGCACCACCGGCTACGATTATACCACCATGACCATGCCCGAGACTGTCGAGGATCAGTGCCGCAACGCGCTGTCGACCATCGCGAGTGCGCTGCACGAGGCTGGCGCGACGCTGAACGATGTCGTCCGTGTGCGTTACATCCTGCCCAAGGCCAAAGACTGGCCGCCCTGCTGGCCCATCGTCAGCGCGGCATTCGCCGAGGCGCGTCCAGCCGCGACAATGATCCGGGCCGGGTTGCAGAACCCCGAAATGAAGATCGAGATCGAGGTGACGGCGCGCCTGAATGAACGCGCCCGCGCGATACCCCGCGCCCCATGAGCGGTTGATAGCCGCTCAGGCCGCCTGCGGTGGTGACGCACTTTGATGGCTGCCAGACAGCATTTGCCGGGCCTCCCACCGGCCAGCACGCGTCGGATCGGTGGACCATAGGCGGACACCACATCTGACCGCAGCCCGGGAAACTCTGCCTCCAGTCGCTGCTGCAGCGGCTGCGGCAAAGCCATCATCGCCAACCGGCCCGGGTAGAAGCTTTCAACAATGGCGCCATTGGCCATGATCAGCGCGTGCCGGTTCAGCATCACCGTGTGATACCTGACCGCCCGGCAGCCGCGCATGACCCGCACGCCGCGCAGCCCCGTCAGGGCGCGGGCGCGCACCAGCGCCTCGCCGGGGACCGCGAGACAGCACAGCTGTGTGGCGCCCGCCAACAGACCATGCTGCGGTGAAAGGGCCAGATCGCGGGTGGGCAGGCCTGGCCCCAGCGCCCCTGCGCTGACACGGATCGGACGCATCGGATGGTCGGGGCTTTGCAGCACCCTTTGCCAATGCGCCACCACAAGGATCGGCGCGACCCCGCCCGACGCAAGCGTCACGAAATCGCCCTCGGACAGGCTTTCGATCGGGCGTTCTCCGTCCGGGGTCAGAATCATCGTACCAGCCACGAAACAGGGCATCGTCGATACCGGGGTCACATTGAAGTTGGCGTTGCCCTGTTCGCGCGGTGTGGTGTCGGTGGTGTCGCCATCGTTGTTGAGATCAAGCGTCTGGTTGCGCACGATCGTCTTATCGACGCCAGTCTGGAAGGTGTCGGTGGTGGAAAACACCAACTTTCCGGTCGGTAAGGTCGAGAACGGTCCGCTGGCGGCCGGGCCTACGGAATCGTTGGTGGTTAAGAAATTGTCGCCCTGCTCCTTGATGTTGCTGCCGCCGGTTTCCTTGATCTTCGAGCCGGGGTTTACGTAAAGATCGTATGCCACGCCGTCGCGGATGACTGTGATCGAGGTGTAGCCGACATAGGAGGTGCTGAATTCGCCGTCAGGGTCGATATCCTGATCGCGCACCGTGATGATGATCAGGTCTGTCGCGAGAAACGGCGCATATACGCCGGTGAACTGGCTTGCCGCCTCGCCCCCGACGGTGGCATCATCGATGCCCATGAAATAGGCGACCTGATCGCCCGAGAAATAGAGATCTGCCATGTCTTCGCCTGTTCACCCGCAGCACCAAACTACAGGACTTGTCGGACCAGAAGATTAACGCGCATCGCAGGCCTTGGCCCTAGACCTCGGCCGCGCCATCGGCCATATGGGAAGACATTCAATGCGGAGGCTTCGATGGGTATCGGAAAATCGCTGCTGCGCGCCGTGACCTGGTGGAACGGCCAGACGCTGAACACCCAGCTTTGGAGCTGGCGCAAGGGCGTGAAGGTTGGCGAGGATGCCGCCGGCAACCGGTTTTTCCAGACCAGGGACGGCAAGCGCCGCTGGGTGATGTTCAACGGCCAGCCTGAGGCTAGCCGGGTCAGCCCGGAATGGCATGGCTGGCTGCACCACACCTGGGAAGAGCCGCCGACCGAGGTGCCGCTGCCCAGGAAGGCTTGGGAAAAGACGCATTTGCCGAACCTGACCGGCACGCCGGGCGCCTATGCGCCGCAGGGCTCGATCCGCCGCGCCGATCCCGCCGACCGCAGCGATTACGAGGCATGGGTGCCGAAGTGAGCCGGCATTCCGCTCTGGCCGTTGGCGCATTTGCGCTGCTGATCGGTGTCGCACCGCCTGTCACGGCACAGGACGCCACCGATGGCGGCCCTGATGTGGCCAGGGCGCGCGGAGCGGTGGTGCGCGGTCTCGACAAGGTGACCGGGTTTCTGGTCGATTTCACGCTGGCAGAAGGCGAAACCGCGCGCCTTGGACGGCTGACGATCGACGTTGGCGAATGCCGCTATCCGTCAGACGATCCGGCCTCGAATGCCTATGCCTGGCTGACCATTCTTGACGATGTCGCCGGTGCACCGGTGTTTCAGGGCTGGATGATCGCTGCCGCCCCGGCGCTGAGTGCCCTCGATCATCCGCGCTACGATGTCTGGCTGGTGCGCTGCGATATGGCCGCGACCTGATCCACAGCATCGGGCGGGCCGAAGGCGGCCTGCCGGTCCAATGCTTCGGCCAGACGCCGGTGATATTCTGACCGCGAGATTTCAATGGCGCCAAGCGAGGCAAGGTGCGGGGTCAGGAACTGGGTGTCGAACAGCGTGAAACCGCCCCTTCTGAGCCTTTGAACCAGATACGCCAGCGCGATTTTTGAGGCATCGGTGCGACGCGAAAACATGCTTTCACCAAAAAACGCGGCGCCCAGCGTCACGCCGTAGACGCCGCCGATCAGGTCGCCGTCCTGCCAGACCTCCAGGGAATGCGCATGACCCGCGTCGTGCAGCGCCAGATAGGCGTCGAAAATCGGCCCGCTGATCCAGGTATCGTCGCGGTCCGCACAGGCCGCGACGGTATCCCGAAACGCGGTGTCGGCGCGGATATCAAAGCCGCCATGCGCGATCCGGCGGCGGAGTGAGCGAGAGGCGTGGAACCCATCCAGCGGCAGGATACCCCGGCGTTTGGGGTTGACCCAGAATACCTCGCGCTGGCCGCGCGATTCCGACATCGGGAAGATGCCTGCCGCATAGGCCTGCAACAAAAGATCAGGCGTCAGGGGTGGTTCGGTCATCCGGGCGTCGGGTCAGGACAGGTTCTCGGCCAGCCACTTTTCCAGCCAGTGAATCGTGTAGTTTCCCGCAATCACATCGGGTTCTTCCAGCAGCTGCCGGAACAGCGGGATCGTGGTGTCGACGCCATCGACGATGATTTCCCCCAGGGCGCGCTTGAGCCGAGCCAAAGCCTCGGGCCGGTCGCGGCCATGCACGATCAGCTTGCCGATCAGGCTGTCGTAATAGGGCGGGATGCGGTAGCCGTCATATAAGGCGCTGTCCATCCGCACGCCCAGCCCGCCCGGCGCGTGATACTGGCTGATCCGGCCCGGCGAGGGCGAGAAGTTAGGCAGTTTCTCGGCGTTGATCCGGACCTCGATGGAATGGCCGTTAGGGATCAGCTTGTCCTGCTCGAACTCCATCGGCAGTCCCGCTGCGACACGGATCTGTTCGCGCACGAGGTCGACACCATAAACGGCCTCGGTCACCGGGTGTTCGACCTGCAGGCGGGTGTTCATCTCGATGAAGTAAAACTCGTTGTTCTCGAAGAGATACTCGATCGTCCCGGCGCCGGAATAACCGATCTTGGCAACGGCTTCGGCTGACGCCCGGCCGATCTCGGCGCGCATCTCGGGCGTGATCGAGGGGCCGGGGCTTTCCTCGAGCACCTTTTGGTGGCGACGCTGCAGCGAACAGTCCCGCTCGCCCAGATGCACGGCGCGGCCCTTGCCGTCGCCGAAGACCTGAATTTCGATGTGGCGCGGGGTGCCGAGGTATTTCTCGATATAGACCTCGTCATTGCCAAACGCGCCCTTCGCCTCGGACCGTGCGGTCTTGAAGGCGGTCTCGATCTCGGCCTCGGAGTTGGCCAGCTTCATGCCGCGCCCACCGCCGCCTGCGGTAGCCTTGATGATCACAGGATAGCCGATTTCCTTGCCGACCCGCTTGGCCTCGGCCACGTCAGCGACACCTCCGTCGGAACCCGGCACGCAGGGCACGCCCAGCTTTTTCACCGTGTCCTTGGCGGTGATCTTGTCGCCCATGATGCGGATATGCTCGGCAGAGGGGCCGATGAAGGTCAACCCGTGATCCTCGACGATCTGCACGAAGGTGGCGTTTTCACTGAGAAAGCCATAGCCGGGGTGGATCGCCTCGGCGCCGGTGATCTCGGCAGCCGAAATGATCGCGGGCATCGAGAGATAGCTTTCGGGCGATGGCGCGGGGCCGATGCAGACGCTTTCATCCGCCATCCGGACATGCATCGCATCGGTATCGGCAGTCGAATGCACGGCGACCGAGCCGATGCCCATCTCGCGGCAGGCGCGGATGACGCGCAGGGCGATTTCGCCCCGGTTGGCGATCAGGATCTTGTCGAACATGGCAGGGCGTTCCTATTCGATGATCATCAGCGGGGCGCCGAATTCGACCGGGCTGCCATCCTCGAC
>JBBKVJ010000226.1:0-4756 GCA_037968375.1 Paracoccaceae bacterium
ATCGGCGATCTGATCCCCGATGGCGCACTGTCCTATCACGCCAAACGCAAGCTTGACGATCCTGGTGCGATGATCTTCGTGCTGGCTGCGGAATCGACAGAAGGTCCCGTCGGCTCGGATGGCACGCGCCCGGCCGCTGTCACCGTGTTTGACCGCGACGGGTCTGACATTGGCCGCATCGCCTCGGGCGATAAACTGCCCGAACCGCTGATCCTGCGCGCCAGCGCCGGCGAATGCATCCAGCTTGAATTGACCAACCGGCTTGGCGCCAGCCCCGAAGACCTCACCAACTCTGCCACATGGAGCTGGAACATGATGCCGCCGATTGCCGACGGCCTGAACTTCAACGCCGTCCGAACCTCGCGCGCGGTGGGGCTGCACGCCCAGCTCATTGCGGGCAATGCGGTGCTGAACGACGGCTCTGCCGTGGGCATGAACAACTCGACGCTTGCCTATCCCTGCGACATCGGCAACCCGCAGGAATTCTGCTCCAGCGACGGCGGCGACAGCCTGCCCGACGGCACATATCTCTGGGACAACCGGGTGACCTACCGCTGGTATGCCGGCGACTGGAAGAAAGACCCCAGCGACGCCGAAGCCACCTTCACTCCTGTCGAATTCGGCGCCGTGGGCCTGCAGAACTTCGGCGATGTGATCAAGGGCGCGTCGCACGGCACCATCGGCGCACTTGTCATCGAACCGAAAGACGCCACCTGGCAAACCGACTGCCAGATATTGCGCGCCGCACCCGCGGCAGACGCCGAAAGCCTTGCCAACTGCCTGAACGCCGCGGCAACAGTCACGGCCCCCGGTCAGGATGCTTTCCGCGAATTCGGGCTGATCTATCAAAACGACGCCAGCCTGCGCTATCGCGGCGAGGCTTTGGCCAATCTGCGCAATGGCGATGATGCCGAGGATTCCGGACAAAAAGCCTTCAACTACCGGTTTGAACCGTTCTGGACCCGGCTTGATGCCAACCCAGCCGCCGATCCCGAAACGATGATGGACTACGATTACGCCAACCTTCTGTCATCCAAGCCAGAGCACGGATTTGGTGATCCGTCGACACCGCTCTTTACGGTGGCCGCCGGAACGCCGGTGCGCTGGCGGATCGTCGAGCCTGCGGGTCATCCGCGCAATGGCGCCTTCACCCTGTCGGGCCATGATTGGGTCAACTATCCGTGGACGGCGAACTCTACCGAACAAACCGCTGATCCGGGGCCGCAGAACCGGGTCGGAGTGGTCGACGCCATCGGCCCCGGACGACACGAGAATGTCTTGCTGGAAAGTGCAGGCGGCACCGAGGCATTGCCCGGGGACTACCTGTACCGCACGCCGCTGGGCTTTGCGTTCGGCGGCGGCCAATGGGGCATAATGCGGGTCTTTGAGACCGGCAGCTGCGCGGACAGGGTCATCGCGGATGACCGCACCGGGCGGCTTCAGGTCTGCGAGTGGGGGCGGGGCCATGGATATGCCCCGCACCCTTCACCGTTCCGCCGCCGCAGCCCTTATCGCGCTTGCTCTGCCGGCGGGGGCAAAGGCCGAAGGTGCGGTCGATCACAGCACCCAACACGGCATGGCGATGGGTTCGCAGGTCACCCCCTTCGACCCCGCGACCGCCACTGTTGCCCTGACGGTCGCGGCGCAGGATGGCGGTGATCTGACCGCCGGCAAACCGGCCCGCATCAGTCTGACCATCGCTGCCGCCGACGGCACGCCGGTGACCGGGCACAGTATTGCGGGCTGGATGATCAAGCAACGCAATGCCCAGGTTGCCGCCGAAATGCCCTGCAAGGCCAAGGCGCAGTTCTTCACCCAGGGCCGGGTCACCGCGCGCCCGGATGTCGACCTGAACGCGGCCCGTCTGCTGATCCTCAACCGCGACGGCTCGGTTGTCATCGCCAATCCGCAGATCGACTTCACCATCACCCAGATGGAAGGCGTCATCCCGCTGCCCGGCGTGCCTGCCGACTGGGCGCTGTCGAATGATGGCCTGACACTGTTCGTGTCGCTGCCGGTTTACGGCGCGGTCGCGGTCATCGACACAAGATCGTTCCAGATGAGCGGCCTCGTCGAATTTGCCAAGGGCAGTTTGCCGACCGAGCTTTTGCCACTGCTTGGCGGGACGCTGGCCGTCTACTTGTCAGCGACGCAATCCGTGACAATCGCCCACCCCGACGGCACCGGTCAGAGCGATCCCGCGCCGGTCGGCCCCGGACCTGTTGCGATGGTGCGCGGCCCCGACGGGATGTTGCTGGTCGCGGCCGACGGAAAACTCAGCACAATCGATGCCGCATCGGGCAGACTTGTGGCGTCGCGCACGGTGGCCAGGGGCGCTCCATCACTGGCCTATTCGCCTGCAAACGCGACGGTCTATGCCGCCGCAACCCCCTGGGAGGCGATAGAGGCGCTGGACCCGCTGACGCTGGCCCCGCGCGCCCGCATCCCGGTGGTCCCCGGCATCTTCACATTGGCAATCGATCCCGCGCAGCGCAAACTTGTCGCGTTGAACCGTGACGCCAGCACGCTCAGCCTGATTGACGTGGCCTCCAACGCCATCACCGCGCAAAGTCGCATGCCCGAACAGCCGGTCGAGGTCAGTTTTTCGCACGAATATGCTTATGTGCGCGGGCTTGCCAGCGACCATTTCAGCGCCATTGAACGGGCCGAGCTGAACCGCGACCGCATTGCCGCCGTCGATGTCCAGTCGGCGGCTGGCCCCACCCGACCACGAGAGGTGCTGGCCCGCGCGCAGATGGTCGCGCCCTACGGTCATGGCGCATTGATCGGCAATGCCGATGAGGCCGTAGCCTATTATTACATGGAAGGCATGAACACCCCGATGGGCACGGTGAAAACCTACGGGCCCAATGTGCAGGGACTTATGACCATCGACCGCGGCTTTCGAGAAACCGCCCCTGGTCTTTATGAGACTTCGGCGGTGCTGCCCTTTGGCGGCACATATGATGTGCCTGTGGCGATTGACGCCGACGGCTACGTGACCTGTTTTACCGCAACGGCCAAGGCCGCCCCCGCCGTGCCCAAGCTGGCGCAACAGGCAGAACTGCGTATCGAACCCGAGGCCGAAACCGGCATCGTCGCGAAGCACCGCGACAACCTCGTCGTGCGCATCGTCGATGCCGCAACCGGCAAACCCGCCGAAGATCTCGGCGATGTGCGGTTTCTGGCCTTCACCCAAAGCGGATCGTGGCAGTCGCGCAAATGGGCGGTCGATCTTGGCCAGGGTCGTTACGGCGCGGAGTGGGTGTTCCCCAAGGCCGGACGCTACGGCCTCAGCCTTCAGGTCGCCTCGCGCAGCGCGGGGTTCTCCGACCAGCCGCCATTCTATTTCAAGGTCGGGGCAGCAGATGCCTCCGGCGGAAAGGATAACTGACCATGAAGCACCTGATTCTCGCAGCTCTCGCCGCCATGACGCCCAGCCTTGCCCCGGCGCAGGACATGGCGCATCAATTTGTCCTTGTGGGCCATCTTGAACGCCTGACCGTCGATGACCAGACTGATCCCCTCTCGGGCGCTACGCTCAAGGTCCACGGAGTCGAGGTCATCCTGCCCAAAAACCTCATCATCCAGATGCCAGCGCGCTATCTCACGGCCAAGGACATCGTCGATCTCAACCCCGCAGCGACCGGTGTCAATTCCGGGCTGGCGCTTGAAGACGTGCCGCCGCCGCCTGCATCCTACGAGGTCGCGGTGGTCGGCAATATCGTTGGCGAAACCTACATCGCGGGCCTCGTCTGGATTGCCCAGCATTCGCTCGCCGAGGGCGCGGGCTACATCAAGGACATCGGTGCCGATGGCGAGATTCACCTTGTCGCCAACCCCGATCCCGCAGCCCCCGCGCAGCCGATTACCCGCATCCGCATCAATGACCCCAACGGCGTCTTTGCGCCGCCCGATCCACTGGCCGACGAACGCTTCATGGTGGATGAGGCGAACCCGACCGTCCACGCCGGAACTGGCTACCCGATGTGCATCGCGCATGCGGCGGCACCGGGGGAATGTCCCGCCGCCAACCGACCGCTCGGGGCGGACGGCTTGCCGCTGGGAACCTTCGTTATGGGCCCGCTCGGGCTGCCCGGCTCTCCGGCAGGGGCGCTGCCGATCATGCCTTGCCCAGCCTGCGATCAGACCAGACAGGCCCCGCTGATGCCCGGCGACTACATCATCTATGCCGGGACGCTGGCCAAGGACGGCGCCGATTTCTACATCTCGGCCCATACGGTTGAGGCGAATGTAGGCATCTATACCGCCCCCGGCGTCGATCCCGCATATGTCGTCGTCGAAGGCTCGCTGATTGGCACACAGGGGCCGCTGATCCCGCGCGATCCGGTCATCCCAGGCGTCACCTTCCCGCAGGAAACCCAGGACCGCCTGAAGATCGAAGGCACCACGACCGACCCAAGCCGCAGCGTCGAACTTTACGCCATAGATGTCGATCCCGCGACCGGCGACACCACCTTGCGGTTGTTCAACACCGTGCCGACACAGCCCGCGCCGCTGGGCCGCTACCGCCTGATCCTTGGCAGCCGCGCCAACGCGCTCTTTGACGCGGGCGGCAACCTGATCGGCGCGCCGCGCGAGTTGATGGCACGGGTCTCGGGCGGCGCGAACCTTGACGGCCAGCCGGTGCCCGAAGCGCCGCTTTTTGCGCATGGCCTCGTGGCAGGCCAATACGTCGCCCCGTTCGGTGAATTCATCTTCACCGAAAACAAGGTGTTTGGAGATCCTATCCTGC
>JBBKVJ010000227.1:0-8465 GCA_037968375.1 Paracoccaceae bacterium
TCTCCGAACCTTTTCCCGGCATCGCCATAACCCCCGCCGCCACCCTGCGCTGCGACACCGCACTGGCGCTGGCAGGCTGGCTGCGCGATGTGGCGCTGCCCGCCAGCCGCAGGCTTGACGACCGGGGCGTGCTGACCGGGTTCGCCCAAGGCACGACCTACCTCTGCCGCCGCCGCAACGACGCCCTGGACGGAGTGCTGTCAGAACACGCCTTCGGCAATGCGGTGGACATCATGTCTTTCAGCTTCGCCGAAGGCCCGCCCATCGCCGTTGAGCCGCGCGAGCGTGAGGGCACGATGGCCGAGGCGTTTCAGGATGCGGTACGCGCGGGCGCCTGTCTTTACTTCACCACCGTCCTCGGGCCGGGCAGCGACGAGGCCCATGCCGACCACCTGCATCTCGACGTGATACAGCGCCGGGGCGGCTTCCGGCTCTGCCAGTAGCGGCCCCGGACATGCCGGTCTGCCGCCGCGCTGCGACAGATGCTTTGCAAGGCCGCGCTGCGCCCGTTATCGAGGCCGGATGCGAAAGATTGCCCTCCGCCTCGCCGTTCTCGCCGCGCTGATCTATGCCGCCTTTGCGGCCACGATGATCTGGGCGCATCGCAGCTATATCTATCCGTTCTCCAGCCGCGCGGAAACGCTTGATAGCTGGCAAAGGCTGGTCGTCGAAACGGCAGGGGCGGCCCCGCTTGTCGCCTATGAGACCGGCAAGGGCAGCGATCCGACGGTGTTGTTCTTCATGGGCAATGCCGGGTCGCTGGCGCATTTCGGCCCGTGGCTGGCGCCGCACCAACGTGCCCGTCGCCGCCTTGTGGCGATGACCTATCGCGGCGGCGGCGGGCAGCAAGGTGTGCCAACCGAGGCGAGGCTCAAGGCCGACGCGCTGGCGCTTTACGACCATGTCGCGGGGCAGGGGCCGGTCGTCCTGCATGGCTATTCTCTGGGCAGCGGTCTGGCGCTGCATGTCGCAGCGCGTCGCCCGGTGGCGGGCGTGGTGCTTGAGGCGCCCTATGCGCGACTATGCAGTTTGATGGCGCAAGCGACGAACCTGCCCGCCTGCCTGATGCCGGTAGACCGCTGGGACAGTCTGGCGGATGTCGCCGCGGTGACCGCGCCGGTCATGATCCTGCACGGGCAGACCGATGCCGTGATCCCGATTGCGCAAGCCGAAACGCTGGTATCGGCGTTCCACAGTGCCGGCAAACCGGTCACGTTCCGGCGCTTTGCCGAAGCCGGGCATCTGAACCTGCCCGAGATGCCCGGTTACGACTCTCTTTTTGAAGAGTTCATCGCCGGTCTGGCGCGTCAGGCCCCATAGACAGCACGGCGCGCGATCTTGCGGGCATCGCCGGGATAGATATCGAGATCCAGCGCCACATCCAGCGGCAGGTGCGCGATCTCGGCGACGGTGCGGCGATACTTGCTCCAGTCGCTCAGCGCGCGGGTCAGGTTATTCATTCGGGTCGTCATAGCCCCATCCTTTCAAGTGTTTGGGAACATCTTGAATATGGGCGTATTGTTAGCGATAACAATCGCCAATGCGGCAATCCCGCCATGCAGCCAATGCAGGGCGCATTGCCCTTTGGCAAGCGGTTAATATTTGCTGACGAGAAAAATTATCAGTGTGAGAATACAATAATATGGCCGCTGCAACACGCGTGTCAAAGCGGCCATATCACAGCCTGTGACAGCCGCTCAGATCAGCTTGCCCATCGCCACGGCGGTATCGCTCATCCGGTTCGAAAATCCCCATTCGTTGTCGTACCAGGTCAGGATCCGGCAAAACGTGCCCTCCATCACCCTGGTCTGATCCATGTGGAAGATCGACGAGCGCGGGTCGTGGTTGAAATCCGACGACACCATCGGCAGGTCGGTATAGCCCAGGATGCCCTTCAGCCCGCCATCGGCGGCCTTGCGGATCACGCCGTTGATCTCGTCCACCGTGGTCACGCGCGAGGCTTCGAAGGTCAGGTCCACCACCGACACATTCGGCGTCGGCACCCGGATCGCGACACCGTCCAGCTTGCCCTTCAACTCGGGCAGCACCAGGCCGACAGCCTTTGCCGCGCCGGTCGAGGTCGGGATCATGTTCAGGGCTGCAGCACGGGCGCGGTAGAGGTCCTTGTGGTAGGTATCCAAGGTCGGCTGGTCGCCGGTATAGCTGTGGATCGTGGTCATGAAGCCGCGCTTGATGCCAATGGAGTCGTTCAGCACCTTGGCCACCGGCGACAGGCAGTTCGTGGTGCATGACGCGTTCGAGACGATGATATCGTCCTTGGTCAGCGTGTCGTGGTTCACCCCGTAGACGATGGTCTTATCGGCATCCGAGCCCGGCGCCGAGATCAGCACCCGCGACGAGCCGTTTTCCAGATGCGCCTGGCATTTTTCCTTGGAGGTAAAGATGCCGGTGCATTCCAGCACAATATCGACATCCGACCACGGCAGTTCGGCCGGGTTGCGCAGAGCGGTGACGCGCATCTTGCCGCGCCCGACATCGATCCAGTCGTCGCCGGTCTTGACCTCCTGGGGGAACCGGCCGTGCACGGAATCGAAGCGCAAGAGGTGTGCGTTGGTCTCGACCGGCCCCAGATCGTTGATCGCGATGACCTCGATATCCTTGCGCCCCGATTCCACGATGGCGCGCAGCACATTGCGCCCGATCCGTCCGAACCCGTTGATTGCCACCTTCACGGCCATGCCATGTACTCCTTCATCTCTTTGCTGCGCCCCCAACAGGGCAATTGGTTGCCGCTTTGCTAGCGTTCCGCGCCCGCGCCTTCAAGGGCAGGGGTGGGCCGGTGGGCTCAGACCCGCTCGACCGTCACCTTGTCAGGATAGAACGCCAGATGCCCCGCGATCCGTTCCATCCCCGGCTTCGGGGTTTCGTAGGACCAGGCCGCATCCTCGATGGTGCGGCTTTTGGTGACGATGGAGTAATAGCTGGCCGTGCCCTTGTGCGGACAGGTGCTGGTGCGATCCGAGATGTCCAGAAATGCCATCGCGATGTTGGCACGCGGAAAATAGATCACCGGCGCGTAGTCACCTTCGGTCAGTTCCAGCGCCGCATTGCTTTCGCCCAGAACCGCGCCACCGGCGCGGACGACCCAGGTGCCTGCGGCGTCAGTGATCTTGATATGGTCGCTCATCTTATGTCCCCCAGCATTTGCATCGATACCTAGCGCGGCACGCCGGGCAGGTCCATCGCTGGCGCCTATAGCGGCGCTGTTGCTGCCGTCAGCCAGGCCAGCGTCGCGCCGATCACGCGGCTGCCGATCCGCTGCGCAACCTGCGCGTGGTAGTCGTCAAGCCAGGCGCGCTCATCACGCGTCAGCATCTCGGCCACGATCAGCCGCCGGTCGATCGGCACAAAGGTCAAGGTGCGAAAGGCCAGCATCTCGCGGTCATCGGCACCGGGCAGGGCCGGGGCGTTTTCCACCACAATCAGGTTCTCGGTGCGGATGCCAAACCCGCCCTCGCGGTAGTATCCCGGCTCGTTCGAGACGATCATCCCCGGCTCGAACGGCACATCGTAACGCCGGGAGATGCCCGCAGGCCCCTCATGCACCGACAGATAGACGCCGACGCCGTGGCCGGTGCCGTGATCGTAATCCTGCCCCGCCAGCCAAAGGGGATAGCGCGCGATAGCATCCAGATGCTGACCGCTCAGGCCCTTCGGGAACCGCAACCGGCTGATCGCGATCATGCCCTGCAACACGCGGGTAAAGGCGGCTTTCTCGTCGTCGCCGATCTCGCCCACGGCCACCGTGCGGGTGATGTCGGTGGTGCCGTCCAGATACTGGCCGCCGGAATCGATCAGCAGAAGCTCGCCCGGCTTTACCTTGCGATTGGTGCCGTCGGTCACCCGGTAATGTACGATGGCGCCGTTTGGCCCGGCACCGCAGATCGTATCGAAACTGATCTCACGCAGCGCGTTCGAGGCGCGGCGGAACCCCTCCAGCCGCTTGACCACATCAATCTCGGTCAGCTTGCCCTTGGGCGCCTCGGCATCGAGCCAGGCCAGGAATTCAACCATCGCAGCACCATCGCGCAGATGCGCCTCGGTGGTCGCGGCGATCTCGGCCTCGGTCTTTTTCGCCTTGGGCAACACGGTCGGATCGCGGCCCCAGGCAACTTCGGCACCGCAGGCCTCAAGGATCGACGATACCGCAAAGGGCGCGCTGGTCTTGTCGACACGGACCCTGCCATCAAGGTTCGACAGCGCCGGGGCAAAGCCGTCCGGTGCCGCGATCTCAACCGCCTCGCCAAGATGTGCACGGACCTGTTTGGACAGTTTTTCGCTATCAATGAAAAGCGTTACGCGACCATCCTCATGCAAGATCGCATTCGACAGCGCCACCGGATTGCGGGGGATATCGCCGCCGCGGATGTTCAACAGCCAGTTGATCCCGTCGGGCAGCGTCAGAACCGCTGCCGCTTGGCCGGCTTTGCGAAGCTGCGCGGACAGGTCGGCGCGCTTGTCTGCAGCCGTCCGCCCAGCGATCTCGTCAGGGAAAATCTCGACCTTGGCGCGCGGCGGTTCCGGCCGGTCCTGCCATATCTCGTCGACGAAGTTCGCGCTGACAGAAAGCGTTATGCCGCTGCCTTCAAGTTCGGTTTCAAGCTTTTCGATCTCGGCACTGGTGTGCAGCCACGGGCAGAACCCCATTTTACCGCCCGCTGGCAGAGCGTCTTTCAACCACGCAGCGGGCGTGGTCTCGGGCCAATCAACGGGCGTGAACGCGCCCCTATCGACCTGCGCCTTGACCTGCACCCGGTAGCGGCCATCGACGAACACCCCCGCCCGGTCGGCCAGCACGATGGCGAACCCAGCCGAGCCGGTGAAGCCGGTCAGCCAGGCCAACCGCTCGTCACAAGGCGCCACATTCTCACCCTGATGCGCATCGGCGCGGGGCACCAGAAACCCGTCGTAACCCGCCGCCGTCAGCGCGTCGCGAAGGGCTTTGAGGCGTGGCGGCCCCTGGTCAGGGGTCGTGGTGGCGGTGAAGCTCTGGAACATCGGGGGTCTCGCTGGTTATCAGGGTGCGACCTTGCACCGTGGATTGGTTAGCGGCAATGGCTGCCGCTCACACCATAATCGCCTTGGTCGCGGTCAGTTCGACATCCGGATAATCGCGCGCCACCCGGTCGATGTCCCACTGCAGCCGGGTCAGATAGACCACGTCACCGTCGCTGTCGGTGCCGATATGGCCCTTGTTGGCATTTACGAATTTCTCGACCGCCTCTTTCGGCCCCGAAACCCAGCGGGCCGAGGTGAACTGCGAGGCGTCGAAGCGCACTGGCAGCCCATATTCCAGCTCGATCCGGCTGGCCAGCACCTCAAACTGCAGCGGGCCGACGACGCCGACGATAAAGCCCGAGCCGATCATCGGCTTAAACACCTTGGCAGCACCTTCTTCAGCAAACTGCATCAGCGCCTTGTCCAGATGCTTGGCCTTCATCGGATCCATCGCGCGGACCGATTGCAAGAGCTCCGGCGCGAACGACGGGATGCCCGCGACCTTCAGGTTCTCGCCCTCGGTCAGCGTGTCACCGATCCGCAACTGGCCGTGGTTCGGGATGCCGATGATGTCGCCGGCCCAGGCCTCTTCCGCCAGTTCGCGGTCGGCGGCCAGAAACAGCACCGGGTTGGTGATCGCCATCGGCTTGCCGGCGCGGACATGGTGCAGCTTCATGCCACGGGTGAAATGCCCCGAGGCGAGGCGCACGAAGGCCACGCGATCACGGTGGCGCGGGTCCATGTTGGCCTGCACCTTGAAGACAAAGCCGGTGACCGGCTTTTCCTCGGGCGATATCTGGCGCGGCTGGGCGCGCTGCGGCTGCGGTTCTGGCCCGAAGGTGCCGATGCCAGTCATCAGCTCTTTCACCCCGAAGGAATTGATTGCCGAGCCGAACCAGATCGGCGTCATCGTGCCTTCCAGAAAGGCCGCGCGGTCGAAGGCGGGCAGCAGTTCGCGCGCCATCTCGACCTCTTCGCGCAGCTTTGCCAAAGCCTCGGGCGGCACGTGTTCGGCCAGCTTGGGATCGTCCAGCCCCTTGATCTCGATACTCGCAGCCACGCGGTTGCGGTCGGCACGGTCCATCAGTTCCAGACGGTCGTGCAAGATGTCGTAGCAGCCCAGGAAATCGCGGCCCTGGCCGATCGGCCAGCTTGCCGGGGTCACGTCGATGGCCAGGTTTTCCTGGACCTCGTCGATGATCTCGAATGTGTCGCGCGCCTCGCGGTCCATCTTGTTGCAAAACGTCAGGATCGGCAGATCGCGCAACCGGCAGACCTCAAACAGCTTGCGGGTCTGGCTTTCCACACCCTTCGCGCCGTCGATCACCATGATCGCCGCATCGACAGCGGTCAGCGTGCGGTA
Organism: Paracoccaceae bacterium; assembly: GCA_037968375.1. Classification (GTDB taxonomy): domain Bacteria; phylum Pseudomonadota; class Alphaproteobacteria; order Rhodobacterales; family Rhodobacteraceae; genus CANNFR01. The sequence goes on from JBBKVJ010000227.1 coordinate 6,383, forward strand.
GGTGTCCTCGGAAAAGTCCGAGTGGCCGGGCGTGTCGACCAGATTGAATCGGTACTTGCCAAAGTCGAAGGACATCGCCGAGGCGGACACGGAGATGCCCCGATCCTTCTCCATCTGCATGAAATCGCTGCGCGTGCGTCGCGACTCGCCCTTGGCGCGGACTTGCCCCGCCATCTGGATCGCCCCACCGAACAGCAGGAACTTTTCGGTCAGCGTGGTCTTGCCTGCATCGGGATGCGAGATGATCGCAAAGGTTCGCCGCCGGGCGATCTCGGCGGGCAAGTCGGGGCGGTTTTGGGCGGCGTCCAGCATGGGGGCCGCATATAGAGCGCGGCTGCGGGCGGCGCAATGCGGCCCGTCTTGCCGCAGCGGGGCGGTTGTGGCAGGATCGGAACATTGCAAGAACAGTCAGGGAGAGAACCGATGAAACTGGAAGCGGTTGCCGAAGAACTGGTGAAAGGCGTGCGCGAGAACCGGGCGAAAGCCAATCTTGATACGCTTTATGCCAAGAATGCGGTCTCGGTCGAGGCGATGGATATGGGGCAGGGCCGCGAGGCCAAGGGCCGCGACGCGATCCGGGCCAAGCACGACTGGTGGGAAAGCAACATGGAGATGCTGGGCGGCTCGGTCGAAGGTCCGTTCCCGTTTCCGCCCGACAAGTTCGCCGTCTATTATACGATGAAGACCCGCAACAAGCAGACCGGCGACGAGGGCGAAGGCAAAGAGGTCGGCGTCTATCACGTCAAGGACGGCAAGATCGTTCGTGAAGAGTTCTTTTACGGCAGCTGATGCAGCCGTGCAGCGGGGTCAGGACTGACCGGCGCCGCGCAAAAACCGGGCCCGCGCCGCCGCCAGTGCATCACTTGATGCCTCGTCGGCGCGGACCGGCGCTTGGGCAATATCGGGCAGCGCCGCATGCAGCGCCTCCAGCGCGTCCTCTGGCAGATCGCGCCGGGTGGTGTCGTTGACCAGCAGGCTTTCGGCGGGGATGCATTCGGCATAGATCACCTCGTGCTGGTCAAAGACCAGGCTGACGTAATCGGCATAGCCGCCCTTGCGGATCGTGACGTTCTCACCGTCGACCAGATCGCGGGCGCGGACCAGAAGTTCGGCGCGGTCGGTGATCCGGTTCGGGCCGCGCTGGTAGATGAACAGGCGCTGATGCTGGCTGAGGACCAGGTCGTTGGCATTGCCTAGCGTGCCCTTCGGGATCGCCACTGGCGCAAAGGCCCCGGTGGCGCGCACGGTGCGCGCGATCAGATGGCGCAGGGGCTGCGGGCCGTTGCCTCGGGTCAGCACCAGATCGCCGGGAAAAAGCTGTTCCACCGGGCGCTGGGTGCCGTCGGCCATCGTGATCCTTGTGCCGCGGGTAAAGGCGACCGAGGTGATGTTGGACAGGCGCACCGGGCCCGGATCGTGGCTGGCGGCAATTGCGGTGTATTCCGTCACGGGGTCAAGTGGGCTGAGCGGCAGGAACACATGGGTGCTGTCCCCAAGGGCGATCAGCACCAGCTCGGCGCGCCCGCCATCAGGGGCCATGAAGGTCAGGCGCGCTGCCAGCGACAAGGCCGTCCCCGGCGTCCCGATCTCGCTGTCCTGGGCGACCTGCAATTGGCCCGCAGCGGTGCTGCAGGTATCATTATCGGCAGTTTGCACCGACAGGATCAGCGCCCGGGCGTTTTCGGTAAACTCGTAGACATCGCCCAGACAAATCTCGTCGGGCGGCGCCAACGGATCGCCGGTATTGGCGCCCGCGACAACGCGCATGTCGCCTGCGTCAAAGACGTGGCAGACGTAACCTGGCGCGGGATTGGTCGTCATCGGGGCTTTCGCATGGTGGGGGCAGGGGCGACCCTGTGGCGTAACGATACGTGCCACACGAAGGCCGGTCAACGCGGAGCGCGGAAACTGGTGAAAGCGGAATGAGCGGGGCAGCACGGTTACGAATCGCGGGCCGGGATGCTAGTTCGCAGTGAACAGTATGGAGAATGCGGAATGGATCTGGGGATCAAGGGCAAACGGGCGCTGGTGACGGCGTCGTCGAAGGGGCTGGGGCGCGGCTGTGCCGAGGCACTGGCGGCGG
>JBBKVJ010000228.1:0-2641 GCA_037968375.1 Paracoccaceae bacterium
TCAACAACCCCAAAGACTTGACCCCCTGTCCTAGCTAGGACACCCGGCCGATGCCGTCCCGTCCGGCCTCAACCACAAGATCACCGCACTTCCAAAACAGTTGCGGACGTCACTTACCTGCGATCAAAGCGCCCAGATCGCGCGGCATGCAAATCCGCGCGTCAACACGGACATTCAGATTCTTTTGCGGCCAGCAAAGCACGTTCTCGTTCAGTCTCAATCGTTTCAGTACGCGACCGTCACCAAGACTGAGTCCTGATAGACGCCAACAAATGCTGATTGGCCACTGTGAATGCGCCCGTAGACTGAGAAGACCTGGTTTAAGCCGGCGCCGGTCCCGCCGACCGAATTGCCCGGCAGGTTCCCCCACGCCTGTACATGCGCGCCGTCGCTGTAGAGGCCATAGTTAAGCGTGTAGGGCCCATTGCTTAGCTTGCGGTTTGCCGGATCGGTGACACCGGAGCCGCCGCCCATATCGAGCGAGAGCACGTAGGGCGTGGTGTCTGTGCAGCGGACGTTGATCGCGGTTTCCGCATAAACAGGCTGTGTTATCGAGCTGGAAATGTTGCCGAAATTCAGCGTGCCGACATCGATTTCGCAACTTGCCACGACCTCGGCCGAGACCTCAAAACTTGGGACTGACGCGGTATTGCCAAGGATGTTGCAGTTGACGATGCCATAGGACAGTTCGATGTCCTCGGCGCCGCTGAAGACAGAACTGTAACTTCCGGTTCCCACAGAGACGCCGGTGGAAACGATGTCGGCATAAAACGGGACCGACACTGATCCGCTGCCTAGAATGATTGGAACCAGCGCGTAAATCTCGTTTAACGTGCCAAAGGCGTTGCCATTGCCATTGGGCCGAAGTTCATAAAGCAGGATCGACCCGTCGCCGCGCCGCATATAGCGCGGCGAATTGTTCGATCCCGCGCCGCCATTGCCGGGGCCAAACCGCACGCAGACGCCGACCGCCGACACGATCGCGCCGGTGCAGGTGATCTGAATAGTCCCAGATGTCTGATTGACAGCCCCGGCGCGCACATTCACCGCGCCAAAGTTGATATCGCTGATCGCGGCGCTGCAGCTTTCGGCCTGCGCCGGGTGGGCGGCTGCTAACAGCCAAAATATTGCCAGGAAACTTTTCAAACGCCACATCATCTGCACTCCACCGGGTCGATTACGTCCTGAACGTCGCCGGAGCTTGCATAGTGAAAGCTGGCCGAACAGGTCCCACCTGACAGTTCCACCTGCAGGGTGTTTGACGCCCTGACGTCTTCCAGCCAGGCCATGCCATCGTAACCGACGTAGAATTCCTCGTGCCCGCCATTCAAGAAGGCCACCGCGCCTGGAGGCAGATGCCTGCCGTTGGTATCACGCAACACCACCAGCACCGATGGCAATGAATTACCCCGGAAATTCACCAAGCTGCCAGAGCGGCGCGCTGGCACGACGTCCATTGCCGTTGCGTTCAAGGTGTAGCTGTCCGGGATATCGTCAACGTTGACCGAAATCCGATTGCGCCGGTAGGATCCCAATCCGTAAACCAAGGCCTTGCCGTTCGCGTTCGTGCGCGTAATCGGGCGGTTCTGGCTGTAGACCGGAATTCCCGGGATGCCGACATCGACCACGGCGAAGCTGTCGTTCACCTGATTTCCGAAAGCGACCGTCGTGCCCGCGAGGGCGACCGCACCGCTGAAGCGTCCGCGCAGGCTGGTGTTCGTGTCCGACTGTATAACCTCGACACCGATCTTGCCGTATCTGCTGCGGTAATCGCCTCTGAAACTGCCAAATTGCAAACCCTCTTTGGTTTCCACTTGCAGGTTATAGCCATGATCACCGACGGCGTCGCCGATGGGGCGGGACAGCGCCATATTGCCGTAGGTCCTGCCTTTCACGTCGCGTCCAGCCCCGGCACGAACGCTGCGCCGCTTGCCGATTGGGACCGAAAAGTTGATCGCGGCGCGGGTTTCGTCGTTCGAGAAATTATGCGATGCGGTGACACCGAACGAGGCGGCCGTTCCGGGCAGCGAGCTGCCAAAGGACGCCGATGCAATGAAGTCTTCGCTGTTGTTGCGTTGTGAATGCACCAGGCTCAGGCCAAGTTTTCGCTGATCGCGCGTGATCGGGATCGCAAGGCTGACTACTTCAAGAGAGGTCGGGAATTCCAGCAGAGAACCAGTGTTCGAAATTTCGGCGCTGCCCAGAAAATCGACGCCGGTGGCCAGGGCCAGATCCGCAAACCCGGCCTGCGAGCGCAGCAAGCTCATGTTTAGATCGGCTCCGAAGATCGAGGTGCGCAGCGTGCCATGCACGAACGCGCTTGAGGTCCCACGATAGCTGCTTTGGCCCACAGCGACCGAGATTTCGCCGAATTTCAACGGCACGGCTGTCAGGCCGATTCCGAGCATCTGCATATCCGATTTCAGCTCTGCGTGGCCTTCGAGCGTAATACTTTCGTTAAGCCCATAGCGCAGGCTGCCCGAAGCCACGGCGCCCGAGCCGTATTCGTTGCTTTGCTGCCCAAAGGCTTCGCGTGCCCACCCGGCCTCCAGAGAATAGTCAGCGACGCCCATCTTCAGCAGGTTCTGCGAGGAAAAGAACGAAACCTCTTCGGCACGCTCATCGCCGTTCTGGTCGCGGA
>JBBKVJ010000229.1:0-7408 GCA_037968375.1 Paracoccaceae bacterium
GCAAGCTGACCGCGCGCGAGCGGATCGAATTGCTGCTGGACGAGGATTCGTTCGAGGAATTCGACATGTTCATGGCGCATCGCTGCACCGATTTCGGGATGCAGGGCGACCGTCCGCCGGGCGACGGTGTGGTCACCGGCTGGTGCACGGTCAACGGCCGGATGGTTTATGTGTTCAGTCAGGATTTCACCATCTTCGGCGGCTCGCTGTCGGAAACCCACGCCCAGAAAATCTGCAAGATTATGGATATGGCGGTGCAGAACGGCGCACCGGTGATTGGCATCAACGATTCGGGCGGCGCGCGAATTCAGGAGGGCGTGGCCTCGCTGGCTGGGTACGCGGAGGTGTTTCAGCGCAACATCATGGCCTCGGGCGTGGTGCCGCAAATCTCGCTGATCATGGGGCCGTGCGCGGGGGGCGCTGTCTATTCGCCCGCGATGACCGACTTTATCTTCATGGTGCGCGACACCTCGTACATGTTTGTGACCGGACCCGATGTGGTCAAGACGGTGACCAACGAGGTGGTGACGGCGGAAGAGCTGGGTGGCGCCGCGACCCATACCCGCAAATCCTCGGTCGCCGATGGCGCGTTCGAGAACGATGTCGAGGCGCTGGCGGAAACCCGGCGGCTGATCGACTTTCTACCGCTGAACAATCGTGAAAAGCCGCCGGTGCGGCCGTTCTTCGACGATCCGGGGCGGATCGAGGCAAGCCTCGATACGCTGGTGCCGGACAATGCCCACAGCCCCTACGACATGAAAGAGCTGATCGGAAAGGTCGCGGACGAGGGCGATTTCTTTGAAATTCAAGAGAATTTCGCGAAGAACATCCTGACCGGTTTCATCCGTCTGGAAGGCTCGACAGTGGGCGTGGTGGCGAACCAGCCAATGGTTCTGGCCGGCTGTCTCGACATCGACAGTTCGCGCAAGGCGGCGCGGTTCGTGCGGTTCTGCGATGCGTTCGAAATTCCGATCCTTACGCTGGTCGATGTGCCGGGGTTTCTGCCGGGCACGTCTCAGGAATTCGGCGGTGTGATCAAGCATGGAGCAAAGCTGCTGTTCGCCTATGGCGAGGCGACGGTTCCGAAGGTGACGGTGATCATCCGCAAGGCCTATGGCGGGGCTTATGACGTGATGGCCTCAAAGCATCTGCGCGGTGATTTCAACTATGCCTGGCCGACCGCCGAGATCGCGGTGATGGGCGCCAGGGGTGCGGTCGAGATTCTCTATCGCGCCGAACTGGGCGACGCGGACAAGATCGCGGCGCGCACCCGCGATTACGAGGCGCGATTTGCAAACCCGTTTGTCGCCGCGGAAAAGGGCTTTATCGACGAGGTGATAGCACCGCATTCGACGCGCAAGCGGGTGGCGCGCGCGTTTGCGTCGCTGCGAGGCAAGAGGCTGCAGAACCCATGGAAGAAGCACGACAATATTCCGCTTTGATGCGGTGCGCGCTGGCCTTTTCGCTGCTCGCGCCGGTTGCATGGGCCGAGACGCCGCCGGAGTCGGTGTCGGTATTGGTGCCAGTAACGGTTCCCGAAGTGCCGCACGATGTGCTGATCGAGAATCAACCCGACGGCGAGCATTGGCTGATCCTGCGCTATCTGATTCCGGAAATGGCGCAGACCGCCGTGGATTATCTTGCCGTCGTGCCCGAGATGGACAGGATCTGCGCCACGACAGGTCTGGCGCGCGCCGCCGAACTGACGCCGCCGCCGGGTCAGATCGTCATCGTGCTGATGGACCGAGTGGTGCCGCGCGGCGTCCCCGACCCCGAGGCGACGCAGTTCATAGCGTCGTATCTGGCCATCGATGGGGAATGCCTGTGGGAATGACCAAAGTCGAGCAGGGCAGTCGGCGGCTGATCGCCCATTCGATCTGCGAAGATGATGCAATCGTATCACAGGCGCTGATCTCAATGCGCTTTCCCCGTGATTTCCCCAAGCGTTGCGCTATTCTGACACTGGGTAGACCCCGATTAACCGCGCGTGCGGTGGCGGAGACGGTACAGTTTTGCCGCGTCTGTGAAACCGCGCGTCGAAGCAGGAGACCAACATGTCGACCACCGTTAAAACACTTCTCGCCCTCACCCTCGTGGCCTTCGCCGCTGCCTGTGCTCAGCCCGAGCCGGCGCCGCAGCCGGTTGTTGTCATCAACCCCGAGCCGGTCTCGAACAAGTACTGAGGCCATTGGGGCGCGGCGTGCCGCGCCCGGTCTTGCCGCAGTCCGGGGTTCCGGACTGCGGCGCCCCGATCCCGCTTTGCGGCGCAGTGTAAGCGAATCACCCGCGAATCGACCCTTCAGAGATCCCCGCCCGGAATCCGCGCCAGGTTTTAGACCTGACGTTCTTGCGTATGGGCGCGCCGCACGCATTGCGCCCCGCGAGGTTTTGCCATGCTGAAGCACCGAGGATTCCCGGGCCGCCTGCCCGGCACCGATTTCCAGTTCGTCATCCGCCGCGGCAATGCCAAGGGCGTGACACCGATCATCGCCCGCGAACGCTACCGCGACCGTCGCCCCGCCGAGCGCGAGGCCGATCTCTATTTCATGGCTGCCCTCTGGGAGCATTTCGGCGATGCACCGTTCGAGCGCGGAAATCTCGACGCCGGACGGCTGTCGTGGCTCTTTGGCCGCGAAGTGGTCGCGGCTGAAGATCACTTCGATCCGAAAAGCTACGATGCCCTTCTGAGGGTCGATCCGCATCGCGCACGCGCGTCCTTTCCGGAGGTGTTCGAGGGCGATAAATCCACCGGGTCGTCGGCATGAATTCGCCTATAGGTTGTATTTCCGCGCAGGATTTGGCCGACGGGCGCCCGTTCAGAAACAATGTCTTTGCGTGCGGGCAAAAGTTTCGCAAACATGGTCAGGCGGCAGGAACCTCCAGCAAGACAACCTGCCATAACGATACTAACCGTTACCCTTCCCCTTCTCTGCGGCCTGACCCTCCCCGGGTCAGGCCGTTTTTCCATGCGCAGGCGGCGAAGCCGGGGCATAGGCGGGGTTTTGCACATTTCCGTCATGCTGACAGGTTTCGCTTTGACACCATTCGCCAGCTTGCAGATAGTAGCCCGATAACAACCCTTGTTGGAGGTCGAGCTACATGCAATTCGTCAAAATCGGGGCCGTCCTGGCCCTCATCATCCCGCTTGCGGGCTGTCTTGAAAACGACGCCGAGCGCGCCGTTGCCGGTGCCGCAGCTGGTGCCGTCATCGCCAACGCCACGGACAACGACATCGCGACCGGTGCGGTCGTCGGTGCCGGCGCTGGCGTCTTCTGTGACGATCTGGGCATCTGCCGCCGCAGCCGCTGAGGCGGGCGATAAAGCCATCTCGGCCTTCGGGCCGAAAAAAACTACCGCAGCCATCCAAGCCTCGCGCTTGGGTGGCTGTCTTCTTTTCGGCAGAGGGGCCAGGTCCCATAATGCAAGGGGGGCCACATGTTCAAGAAGATCCTGATCGCCAACCGGGGCGAGATCGCAGCCCGTGTCATCAAGACCGCGCAGAAGATGGGCATCGCCACGGTTGCCGTCTACTCGGACGCTGACCGCGACGCGTTGCACGTCAAGATGGCAGACGAGGCGGTACATATCGGCCCGGCCCCTGCGGCACAGTCCTATATCGTGATCGACAAAATCATCGACGCGGTCCGCCAGACCGGCGCCGAGGCGGTGCATCCGGGCTATGGGTTCCTGTCGGAGAACATGAAATTCGCCGAGGCTTTGGCAAGGGAAGGCGTCGCATTCATCGGCCCGCCGGTCGGCGCGATCGAGGCTATGGGTGACAAGATCACCTCGAAAAAACTGGCCGCCGCGGCGAATGTCTCGACCGTGCCCGGCCATATGGGTCTGATCGCCGATGCCGATGAGGCGGCGAAGATCAGCGCCGAGGTCGGCTATCCGGTGATGATCAAGGCCAGTGCGGGCGGTGGCGGCAAGGGGATGCGGATCGCCTGGAACGACGCCGAGGCGCGCGAGGGCTTTCAGTCGTCGAAGAACGAGGCAGCGGCCAGTTTCGGTGACGACCGTATCTTCATCGAGAAATTCGTGACCCAGCCGCGCCATATCGAGATTCAGGTGCTGGCCGATGGCCATGGCAACTGCGTCTATCTGCACGAGCGTGAATGCTCGATCCAGCGCCGGAACCAGAAGGTGATCGAAGAGGCGCCGTCGCCGTTTCTGGACCCCAAGACGCGCAAGGCGATGGGTGAGCAGGCCGTCGCTTTGGCGCAGGCGGTGGGCTATACCAGTGCGGGCACGGTCGAGTTCATCGTCGACGGCGACCGTAAGTTCTATTTCCTCGAGATGAACACAAAGCTGCAGGTCGAACACCCGGTGACCGAGCTGATCACCGGCATCGATCTGGTCGAACAGATGATCCGGGTGGCGGCGGGGGAAAAATTGCCGTTCGCGCAAAAGGACCTCAAGATCAACGGTTGGGCCATCGAAAGCCGGCTTTATGCCGAAGACCCCTATCGCGGGTTCCTGCCGTCGATCGGGCGGCTGACCCGCTATCGCCCGCCGCAAGAAGGCCAGTGGGAAACCCATTCGGTCCGCAACGATACCGGCGTCTACGAAGGCGGCGAGATCAGCAGGTATTACGACCCGATGATCGCCAAGCTGTGCACCTGGGCGCCGACGCGCGGCGACGCGATTGAGGCGATGCGGGTGGCGCTGGACAGTTTCGAGGTCGAGGGGATCGGGCATAACCTGCCGTTCCTGTCAGCCGTCATGGATCACCCCTGCTTTGTCAGTGGCGAGATCACCACGGCGTTCATCGCCGAGGAATATCCCGACGGATTTAAGGGCGCGGTTCTGCCCGAGGCCGAATTGCGCCGGGTTGCGGCGGCGGCGGCGGCGATGCACCGTGTGGCCGAGATCCGGCGAACCCGCATTTCGGGCACCATGGGCAATCACGAGCGCCGCGTCGGCATCGACTGGGTGGTGACGCTGCAGGGCGAACGCCATCCGGTGGTCATCGCCGCCGACCGCGAGGGCGCTACCGTTACCTTTGAAGACGGCAAGGCGGTGCGGGTGACGTCCGACTGGACGCCGGGTCAGCCGCTCGCCCGGCTTGATGTCGGCGGCGGGCCGCTGGTCTTGAAGGTCGGCAAGCTGCCGGGCGGGTTCCGTATCCGCACCCGTGGTGCCGACCTCAAGGTGCATGTCCGCACGCCGCGTCAGGCCGAACTTGCCTGCTTGATGCCGGAAAAGACACCGCCGGATACGTCGAAATACCTGCTTTGCCCGATGCCCGGACTGATCGTGAAGGTCGATGTCGCGGCGGGAGATACCGTCGAAGAGGGCCAGACACTGTGCACCGTCGAGGCGATGAAGATGGAGAACATCCTGCGCGCCGAACGCAAGGCCGTGGTCAAGAAGATCACCGCCGAGGCGGGCGCCAGCCTGGCGGTGGACGATGTGATCATGGAGTTCGAATAGAGGGCGGCGCTTGAAACTGACGCTACACCTTGGTGTCCATCGAACCGGCACGACGCCGCTGCTGCAGTCGCTGCAACGCGGGCGGGCGCTGATCACCGGCGCGGGTGTGAAAGTCTGGGGGCCACAGGCGATGCGGCGACCAGACCTGAACGCATGTCCTGCGAATGCGGGCAAGGCGGCAGACAACGGCGCTGTCGGTTCAGCACCGGCGCGAGACGGTCAAAGCGCCAGGTTCCGTCGGCGGGCCGCTGCTGCAACCGTTTTCAGACCACCCGTGGGCCGCATTGGCGAACTGCTACAGCGCCGATTGCGCGGCGATCGCATCGAGTTGCATCCGGGTGGTCGAGCCTGTCAGCGCATCGCGGGCGCGGGCAATCGGATGGGCGAGCGGCGTTCTTATTGGCGCTGCAGACCCCGGTCACGGATCTCTTGCTGGCGCAGCGGCATCTTGTCGATCGTGCGGGAGATTTCGCGCACGTCCCAGGGCCGTGGCTTGCGGATCTCGACCTGGCCGTCCTTGCCGATGATCGCCAGCATGAACCCGCGCGGCCTCAGCGCCAGCCTGATTGCGGATCGTGCCGCAGGATCGGTATCGGTGACGATCACGACGTCGCGCTCGGCCAGCGGATCGGGGCGGGCGCGCAACAACTCCATCTGCAGCTGGAACGCCGGGTCGGCGGCGGTCTCGGCAAAAATGACGATGGGGCGCGCGGTCCAGAGGAACTGGTCTTGCGCCACCTCGGACCCGTCGAACGGCAGGGCGGGCGTGCCGCGCACCTCTTCGGCGACGACCGGCGGCATAACGTCGGCGGCATGGGTCGCGTCCGCCGCTGCGGGCACGGCCACCACCGTCTCTTGCGCCCGCGCAAGCGAAGGCATCAGCACCACGCACACCATTACTGTCAGCACCATGACTTGTTTCATTCGTCCTCCTGCTGGGGATGATATAAGCAGCGACAGCGCCAAAGCGAAGCCTTTCACCGGACCGTTACCCACAATTCGCCCCGAAATACGCAGACCGACAGCCCCGGCCCCCCGCTACATGGCCCGCAAATATCGCGAATCATCTGGCCAAATGTTCGCTGAATGTTCTAGTCTTGCCAGACCTTCACCCCCTGGCGAGTCTGGCAATGACGCAGCGCGTGTCGCACCTCTTCTTCGATATGAACAGCTACTTCGCCTCGGTCGCGCAGGCCGAGGAGCCCGAGCTGATGAACCGGCCTGTGGCGGTGCTGACCGCGGATGCCGAACATGCCGCCTGTATTGCGGCCAGCCTCGAGGCCAAGGCCTGCGGCGTCGGCATGGGGGTCAGACGGGCCGAGGCGCGCGCACTTTGCCCCGACATCGTGTTTCGCGCGGTCAAGCACGATGTCTGCATGGTCTATCACCAGAAGATACGCGTTGCCGCCGAGCGGATCGTGCCGATCCATGCCGCACATTCGGTCGACGAATTTTCGTGTCACCTAATGGGGCGCGAGCGGGAACTGGAGACCGCCCTGGCGATGGGCCGCGCTTTGCAGGACAGCATCCTGACCCATGTCCATCCGGCCCTGCGCGCCTCGGTCGGGTTGGGGCCGAACCGGCTCCTGGCCAAGATCGCTGCCGAACTGGAAAAGCCGCTGGGACTGAACTGGCTTTTGCCGGAAATCTTGCCTGCGCGGATTGCACATCTGGCGCTGGACGAACTGCCGGGGATTTCAAAGGCGATGACGGCGCGGCTGCATGCCGCAGGGGTGATGACGGCGGTTCAGCTTCTGGCCTTGCCACCAAAACATGCACGCGCGATCTGGGGCAGCGTCGAGGGCGAAAGGTTCCTGCGGGCGCTGCGCGGCGAGACGGTGGCCTATGCCGAAACGAAGCGCGGCATGATCGGTCACGGCCAGGTCCTGAACGGCCCCAACCGGCCGCCCGAGGGCGCGCGCCTTGTGGCGCGGCGGTTGATCGTCAAGGCGGCGGCGCGGCTCAGGCGGCG
>JBBKVJ010000230.1:0-3257 GCA_037968375.1 Paracoccaceae bacterium
AGCTTGGACAGAACATGCCCGCCGTCGAAATGCAGTCCCACTTGGCGCCAATGATGGCTCATTTGTCCGTCGTCCCGAATGGCATAGGCGTCGCCCAATTCATCGGCGTCCTTGGTGCCGCAATTCATCAATGACACTGCGCGATCAATATAGTCATCTACCTTTGCCTGCTCGATATGGGGTATCGCGAATATAAGCGCGAGGAAATCGCCGCGGGCCTCTATCTTTTCGGCAAACTGGGCATAGACGTCAGATTCGGGGCGGATAGTCGCCTGCAGTCGCGACAACAGTCGTATTGCGCCGCCTTCGCCCCGGTTTCCGGCCATGGTCAGCAGATGTTCGATTTCATCGGCAATCTGGGGGTCACGGGCATTGTATTCGATCAGCGCGATTGCCAGATCAAGGGCCGACGTCACACCGTTGTTAAGGTAAACGCGGCGAAAAAATTCGATAGCCAAATCACGCTGGGCCGGGGTGGTGGCCAGCTCGAATTCCAGTTCGGCGAATGCCTCTAGTGCCTGGTCCGAACTGTTGACGCTTTGTGCCCAAAAGCGCAGTGCCGCTTGCGCCGCGAACGGGTCTGCCTGAATGCGCTGCGCTTGCGAGGCAACCATCTGGGTCCGGCCATTCAACGCCAGACTTTGAATTTTCGCAATCGCTTCGGGGGACCGGTCGGGCGCCAACGCCAACAGATCATTGGCCGAAATCTGCACCGTTGCATGACCAGACGCGCGGTAGGCAGCGGCCCAGGCATCTCCCTGTTCCAGCCGTGGCGCATCATTCACACGGCACCGATAAAGCGCATCAAGCTCACGCATCGCCTCGGCCATCCCGTGGCGCGACACGACCACTGTCAGCAGGTTCTCTGTGCGGGCAATCTGCGCGGGATCATCGCGGTACCGCACCAGCATGGCGGCCAATCGCAGCTGACCGGGACCGTCCCCGCGCGCGACGGCCTGTTCCAGCAGGGCCAATGCCTCTGACTCGCCGGCCCAACGGCCCTTTCGCACCAGAACTTCACCCGCCAACCGGTCAAACACCCGGCCCGGAGCTTGCGGCATTTGCACAATCTCGCGCAGGTAGTCCAGAATTAATCCGTCCTCGTCGGCCTCTAGCCCATCTATGTTGACCACCAGCTGTAGCAGCGGCGCAATGGCACCCGATGTGCGGCGGGTGTCCTGACTGTGGTTAAATCCAAGGATTGTGGCCAGTTCTGTTTCATCAACCGCGCCGGAGCTGACCAACGAACTGGCCGCAGCGTCATCGACAGTCACCCCAAGCCGCACCGCCTGTTCCAGATAACGGCGCAGTTCGATGTTGTCCTTGATCGCCGCATCGGCATTCAGATGAAATTCGACGATCCGCCACGCGGCCTCGGCCCCGCCCATATCCGCCGCGAACCGGTACCACGCTAATGCCAGCGCCGGATTGGCGGCCACCACATCGCCTTTGATATATTCCTGTGCAATCCGTTCTATGCGCCCACATACGCCACGATCCAGCGCGCCAAGGATGCCGCCAAATGCCATTGTCACGGTCAGATCAAGCGGCGCGTCCCACCCTTCGATCAACACACCCTGTCTTTCCAGCCGCGCAATTTCCAAAAGCGCCAGCGCGTTGCCGCTATACGCCGTCTCGAGGATCAGCTGTTGCGAGAACGCCATGTCGACAGCAACGCCGGTGCCGTCCGCGTAGAATCGTGCCAGTGCCATGCGATGGTTATTGGTCATCTCGGACGTGCGATCGCGCAGGCCGTCAATCAGCCTGTCACTGACCAACTGGTCAAGACGGCCCGCCCGCAACATCAGATCGATGCGCGCAAAGGTGGCATCCATGGCGGTGAAAGTTTCGTCAATGTCCGCCCACCTGGCAATCAGCGCGTCAATGAAATCAAAGAATCCATCGGCATCTTCATCCGAATAGTTGCGGATATCGCGCCGCAGAAATCGAATGCGGTCAAGGTCTGTCAGGTCTTCGTCTTTGCCTTCAACCGACAGGTCGTCAGGCCCAGCATCTGCGGGCGGCACGTTGCACACATCCTGCGGCGCAAGGGTTGGAGGCAGGAAATCCAGGGTTGGCGGTGCCGACTGGGTCAGCCCGGCCACCGGAACAAGCGCCAGGGCGGCAATCAGTATAAGGGGGCGAAACATCTGTCTTTCCCTATCAAGAACACGCGGCAAGACGCGATTGAAGACCAAAGGCGGCTGGGCCCTCAATCTCGACCGCACGCAGGCCTGCCGTATTCATCCCCGATAGCGGCAGATAAAACCGCCCGGTCAAAAGCTGATCGGCGTGACGATAGATGCTTCGGGTGCGCACAAGCCCATCAGCGCCGACAAAATGAAACCGGACAAATGGCAGCCTTGCGCCGCCGGTATTTAACGCCAACGTGTTGTCTGCACCAAGCGGCAATTGACCAAGCTCTGCCCTCATACGGCCACCAGCCGGAACGCGGGTCAGGGGGATCTCACGGGCGCAGGAATTTGCTGCCGCAGCCGCAAGTTCGCGCAAGGGTTGGTCGCCGTGATTGGACATAGACACGCTTACCGGGACCTCCCAAACCAAAACGCGGGGGGGTGCCGCCTGAAAGTCAGCGGAGGTCAGATATGATGACACCGCAGCAAATGCGCCACCTGTGGCCACGCCGTAACTTAACACCTCAAGGCCCGTGGTTTCACTTAGAAACCCTGAAAGGTTCAGCTCGGGTGTTGCGGTGATGTCGGTGCCCACCACTACCAGGCGGTTGTCAAACTGGGCCTCGGAAATTGTGACAGCGCTGGAAATACTGCCTGTGTCACGCGTGGTGGTGAAGGTTTTCATCGTGACCGTGGGCAGTTCCAACTGACAGGCCAGCTGAATTTGCGCGCGCATTGTGGACGCCAGCGTTACCTCGACGCCAGCAGTCGAGCGATAGGTGCCACGTGTCACATCCACAAGATCGGCATGGTTCGCAAGCGTCGCGCCAACTGCACCGGCCAGTATCCGCGCCCCTTCGACAGTTGGACGCGGGTCGGTTTCAAAGAACGGGCGCGCGCCGGATCGAGCTGCGGTGCGCAGATCGCCAAGCGGATCAGCGACTGTCAGCCCGGCCGCTTTCATGCGGCGGATCATATCCAGATGCACGGCAGTCGAGGCGTCGACGTCAAACCCCAGATCGCGGGCCTTGGCAGGCAGTTGATCAATCAGCACCTGCGCGCGCGTCGGAACCGGCATCAACACTAGCGTCGTACCGCGGGTTGCCAGTGCTTTATGCAAAC
>JBBKVJ010000231.1:0-11025 GCA_037968375.1 Paracoccaceae bacterium
GGCCGTGCGTCTTAGCCCGCGCCCCATTGAGGCAGAGACCCGGCGCAAACGCGACGCGGTGGGCGCAGTTGCCGGGCGCTTCCGACAGGCCGCTCTTGCGCAGTCGCAAACCTGGCGCGCCCGGTTGGAGGCGCTGGAGCGGGTGCGCCAGACATTGGGCTATACGGCGACGCTGGCACGCGGTTACGCGGTGGTGCGGGGCGGCGACGGCGTGCTGACGACCCGCGCTGAGGCCGCCAACGCGGCCCGCCTTGAGATCGAATTCCGCGACGGGTCGCTTGCGGCGATACCGACGGCGACATCCGCGCAACCCCCGGATCTGGCAAAGCGCGCCCGCCCGTCTGCGCCGAAAAAGCGCGATATGCCACCGGATGGACAGGGCAATCTTTTCTAAAGATTGGCGCGGCCACCTGATGCCCGATGCACGAAAAGTTGCGCCCCGGCACCGCTGCACATAATCGTGCCCGGCCGTCCATTGAGATCGACCCCGTGCGATGTTACCTTATCTACATGCCCGGCGCCGGGGCCGGAACGGCGCGCCGACCAGGAGGACTAAGTTCTGACAAACCACGCGACTGCGGCCTTTGGCGCCGCCGCACCGGGGCAGCCAGCGCGCACCCCCGACCCGGATGTGACGAGTGAAGAGCTGCTCGAGCGCATTCTTGCTTCGCTCGATGATGACAAGGCCGAAGATGTGGTCTCGATCGACTTGCGCGGCAAGTCCTCGATCGCGGATTACATGGTGGTCTGCTCGGGCCGATCGACCCGTCAAGTGGCGGCGATTTCCGACAAGCTGGTCGAACGTCTGAAACAGGAGTTCGGACGCCAATCAAAGCTTGAGGGCAAGGACGTCGGCGACTGGGTGCTGATCGATGCGGCTGACGTGATCGTGCATGTCTTCCGCCCGGAAGTGCGCGAGTTCTATCAGCTTGAAAAGATGTGGATGCCGGGCAGCGTGCCTGCAGCACCCCAGCCGGATGCCGGGGTGGCCAAGGCCTGATGCGCCTGCATCTTTGCGCTGTGGGCCGCCTGAGGGCGGGACCCGAGCGTGTGTTGGTCGACGATTATGTCCTGCGGGCCGAACGCACTGGCCGGGCGCTTGGCCTCGGCCCTGTCACCGAACATCAAGTTGAAGACCGCAAGGGTGGCGGCATGGCGGCCGAGGCGGCGCTGCTGTCGCGGGCGGTCCCGGATGGAGCGGTGATGGTGGCGCTGGATGAGCGTGGCAAGACGCTGACCTCGCCCGAGTTCGCCGAAACGCTGGCCGGGTGGCGCGATGCCGGGCGCGGCGATGCGGCATTCGTGATCGGCGGGGCGGATGGGTTGGCGCCAGAGTTGCGCGACAGGGCCGACGTCGTGCTGAGTTTCGGGGCGATGGTCTGGCCGCATATGCTGATCCGTGTGATGCTGGCCGAGCAGCTTTACCGCGCCACCTCGATACTTGCCGGGGCGCCCTACCATCGAGAGTGACGTACACGCAGTCCGGGGGCGTTTGCTGGCTGGTCTGCCGGTTGCCCCTCGGGTGGCGCGGAGATAGAACAGCCGGGTAACCGCAAGAGGCGCGCATGACCCGTCCGAAACCCGTTGTCCTGTGCATACTCGACGGCTGGGGGCTGACCCCCGAGACCGAGGCCAACGCGCCGCATCTGGCGCGGACGCCGAACTTCGACCGGATGATGGCGACCTGCCCGAACGCGACCCTGATCACACATGGTCCGGACGTCGGCCTGCCGAAAGGGCAGATGGGCAATTCCGAGGTCGGCCATACCAATATCGGTGCGGGCCGGGTGGTGGCGATGGATCTGGGGCAGATCGACCTGGCGATCGAAGATGGGTCGTTCTTCAAGAACAAGGCGATCCTGCAATTCATCAACAGGCTGAAGGTGTCGGGTGGCACGGCGCATCTGATCGGGCTGGTCTCGGACGGTGGGGTGCACGGGCAGCTGGGTCATATCGTGGCGGCGGCCCGGATGGTGGCCGGGGCGGGCGTGCCGGTTGTGCTGCATGCGATCACCGATGGCCGCGATGTAGGGCCGAAGTCGGCGAAGGGCTATCTGGAGACACTGGCGAAGGACCTGCCGGAGACTGCACAGATCGTTACCGTGACGGGCCGCTACTACGCGATGGACCGTGATAATCGGTGGGAGCGTGTCGAGACGGCCCATGCCGCGATTGTTCGGGGTGAAGGTGCGGCGGCGGCGACGGCAACAGGGGCGGTCGAGGCCGCCTATGCTGCGGACAAGACCGACGAATTCATCCCGGCCACAGTGATCGGCGATTACGCGGGGGCCAGGGACGGCGATGGCGTCTTTTTCCTGAACTTCCGTGCCGACCGCGCCCGCGAAATCCTGCGCGCCATTGGAGAACCCGGGTTCGATGCCTTTGAGCCCGGCCCCAGGCCCGGTTGGGCGGCGCTGTTGGGGATGGTGGATTACTCCAGCACGCATGACGGGTTCATGACCGCCGCGTTTCCGAAGCAGAAGATCGCCAACACTTTGGGCGCCTGGGTCGCGGCGGCGGGGTTGAGGCAGTTTCGCCTCGCCGAGACCGAAAAGTACCCGCATGTGACGTTTTTCCTGAACGGCGGGATCGAGCCGCCGGAGGTTGGCGAGGACCGGACCATGGCGCCGTCGCCCAAAGTGGCGACTTACGACCTGCAGCCCGAAATGTCAGAAGCCGAGGTGACCGGCCATTTCGTGCGCGCGATCGAGGCCGGATATGACCTGATCGTCGTCAACTACGCCAACCCCGACATGGTGGGCCACACCGGCAGTCTGCCCGCCGCCATTGCGGCTTGCGAAGCTGTGGACAATGGGCTCGGCAAGGTGCTGGAGGCGCTGGACAAGGCCGGGGGCGCGATGATCGTGACCGCCGATCACGGCAATTGCGAGGTGATGGTCGATCCCGAAACCGGCGGGCCGCATACCGCGCACACCACCAATCCGGTGCCGGTCATTCTGGTCGGCGGGCCAAAGGGTGCGGGCCTGTCCGGCGGGCGGCTGGCCGATCTGGCGCCGACGCTGCTTGATCTGATGGGTGTGGCGCCGCCGCCCGAGATGACCGGCAAGAGCCTCATCCGCCGATGATCCGGGCGTTTGTCCTTGCCCTCCTGCTTGTGGCCCCGGCGGCCGCAGTCGCTCAGGGCACCGACACAATCCTGACCGCACGCCGGGCCGCACAGGCGCTGGCAAAGGCGGCAGTGTCGCTGCAAGAGGCCGATGCCGCGCGAGACCGCGTGGCGGCCCTGACCGAGACGGTTCACGCCTATGAGGAAGGCCTCGGCGCGCTACGCGACGGGTTGCGCCGCGCGGTGATCCGCGAACGTGCGATCCGGCTAGCGTTCGAAGCTAAGCGCGAGGATATCTCGCGGCTGACCGGCGCCTTGGCCTCGCTTGAACAAAACCCCGCGCCGTTGCTGCTGCTGCATCCCTCGGGGCCTCTCGGCACCGTTCGGTCGGGCATGCTGCTGGCCGAGATCACGCCACTGTTGCAGGCCGAGGCGGAAACCCTGCGCGCCGAGCTGGACGAAATCGTGATCCTGCGCTCGCTGCAGGAAGGCGCTGCGGCGACGCTGACCGATGGCTTGGCGGGCGCACAGGCGGCGCGGCTGGCATTGTCGCAAGCGATCGCCGAGCGCCGACCGTTGCCGCTGAGGTTCGCCGAGGACCGCGAAGCGCTGGCGGCGATCCTGGAAAGCGCTGATACGCTGGAAAGCTTTGCCACCGGGTTGACGGCGGTGCCGCTGTTGGGTGCCGATCCCGCGGTGCCTTCATTCCGCTCGGCGCGCGGCAGTCTGGCACTGCCGGTCGAGGCCACCGTGCTGCGCCGCTTTGGCGAGATCGATGCCGCAGGTGTGACCCGGCCCGGTCTGGTGCTGGCGACGCGGCCCCGCGCTTTGGTCACGTCACCGGCGGCCACCACGGTGCGTTATGCCGGGCCGCTGCCCGACTACGGAAATGTGATCGTGCTTGAACCGGCGGCGGGATATCTTCTGATCCTGGCGGGTCTGGGCGATCTATATGTCAAGGCAGGCGAGGTTCTGGGGCAAGGCGCGCCGGTAGGGCTGATGGGCGGCGCGCCGCCAGAGGCGCCAGAGTTTCTGGGGGCTGTGCGACAAGGTGGTGGCGGAGATCGCCAAGAAACGCTTTATATAGAATTGCGAGAGCGCGGCGCGCCGGTCGATCCCGGCCCCTGGTTCGCTCTGGAAAGAGGATGACGGCATGAAGAAGAAGATGATGATGGCGGTCTTGGGCGGCGGTATCGCGGGTGTTGTCGCGACCACGCAGATCGCAGGTCCGCTGATCGCGCAGGAGACCGAGCGCAACACCTCAGTTTATCAGCAGCTTGACCTCTTTGGCGACATATTCGAGCGGATCCGCTCGCAATATGTCGAAGAGGTGGACGAGGCCGAACTGATCGAGGCTGCGATCAACGGCATGCTGACCTCGCTCGATCCGCATTCATCCTATCTCTCGCCCGACGATGCCGCCGATATGCAGGTGCAGACGCGTGGCGAGTTTGGCGGCCTCGGTATCGAGGTGACGCAAGAAGAGGGCTTTGTGAAGGTCGTCTCGCCGATGGACGGCACGCCCGCCGATGCCGCCGGGATGGAGGCGGGCGATTTCATCACCCATGTTGACGGGCAATCCGTTCTGGGCCTGACCCTGGACGAGGCGGTTGCAATGATGCGCGGCCCGATCGGGTCGGAGATTATCATCACCGTGGTGCGTGAGGGTGTGGCCGAGCCGTTCGACGTCTCGATCATCCGCGACACCATCAAGCTGACCGCCGTCCGCACCCGGATCGAGGGTGATACAGTGGTCTTGCGGGTCACGACATTCAGCGATCAGACCTATTCCAGCTTGGAAGAGGACCTGAAGAAGACCGTCGAAGAGGCCGGCGGGATCGACAAGATCAACGGCTTTGTCCTGGACCTGCGCAACAATCCCGGCGGTCTTCTGACCCAGGCGATCCGGGTGTCGGATGCCTTTCTGGATGCCGGCGAGATCGTCTCGACCAGGGGTCGCGATCCGCAGGATGGCGAGCGCTTCAATGCCGTCGAGGGCGATCTGGCCGAGGGCCGACCGCTGGTCGTGCTGATCAACGGTGGCTCGGCTTCGGCGTCCGAGATTGTCGCGGGTGCGCTGCAGGATCATCGCCGCGCCATCGTCATCGGCGAGAAAAGCTTTGGCAAGGGATCGGTGCAGACGGTGATGCCGTTGCGCGGCGACGGCGCGATGCGGCTGACCACGGCGCGCTACTACACGCCGTCAGGCCGCTCGATCCAGGCGCTGGGCGTATCTCCCGACATCATCGTGGCGCAACCGCCGCGTCAGCCCGAGGCCACAGCCGAGGAGGAAGAGCCCGCCGTTGCACCCCGTTCGCAGCGGTTCGAATCCGATCTGCGTGGCAGCCTGTCGAATGACAGCCTGACCGAGGACGAGCGTCGCCAGATCGAGGAAGAGCGGGCCAAGGCCGAGGCCGCCGCCGAGTTGCGCAAGTCGGACTATCAACTGGCCTATGCGATCGACATCCTGAAGGGGTTGTCGGCGCTCGGCCCGAAAGAGTGATATGGCGGGGCGGCATCGCCGCCCTGCCGCATCGGCGCATAGCATGGTGACAGACACCCGCTCCGATCTGACCTATCGCCCCTGCGCCGGTGTCATGCTGATGAACCGGGACGGCGCGTTGTTCGTCGGTCAGCGGCGCGACAACAGCGCACCCGCCTGGCAGATGCCGCAGGGCGGGATCGACAGCGGCGAAGACCTGCAAACGGCGGCGCTGCGCGAATTACGCGAAGAGACCGGCATCACCGCCGATCTGGTCGAGATCGTCGCGGCTACGCCGGATTGGGTGCGCTATGATCTGCCGCCCGAACTGGTCGGCACTCTCTGGAAAGGGCGATATCGCGGGCAGGAACAGAAATGGGTGCTGATGCGTTTTCTGGGGCGCGACGATCAGGTCCGTATCGACACCGAACACCCTGAATTTGCGGCCTGGCGCTGGCTGCCACCCGAGGATGTCCTGCGCAACATCGTGCCCTTCAAGCGCGCCGCCTACGCCGAAGTCATGAAGGTTTTCGAGGAGTATCTGTCTTGATCCGCATCGCAACCGTTCTTGCCGCCACCCTTATCGCAGGTCAGGCCATGGCACTGACCTGCCTGCCGCCCGACGCCGCCCGGCTGTTCACCTGGGCGAACGAGGCCGAGGAAAGCTACATGGCGGTGCGCGGCACCTTCACCCCGGAACCCCGGCGGCCGCCAAAAGTGGTGAAGGGCGATCAGGGCTATACCGAATGGCAGGGGCGACTTGTCGGGCGCTCGCTGGGCCCCAGGGGATTTTCGCTGCCCTACGATACCGAGATCACGCTGCGCGGAGAATGCATCGGCCCCTGGTGCGTTGCAGAACCACCCGAAGGGGTAATGCTGGCGCTTGTCGAATTAACCGAAGCCGGTCCGGTCCTGACCACCGATTCCTGCTCGCGCAGCATCCTGCGGGCACCGACTCGCGACGACATCCGCACGATCCTGCGCTGCCAGAAGGGTGGCGCCTGCGCACCTGCGGGTTGATCGCCGATCGCGTCTTTCCACCAACCCGGCTTTCCATGGCGCGCCGCCTCGACTATGAGCGCGCCATGAGCCAGAAATCCGATACCAGCAAACTTGATACCCGCGCCATCGGCCTGGATGTCGGCCTGTCGTTCATTCGCTGGCTGACCGGGGCCGAAAACCTGCACTACGGACTTTGGACCGGGCTTGAGGTCACCGCCGCAAATCTGCGCGCGGCACAGGATGCCTATACCACGAAATTGTTCGCGCTGCTGCCCGAGGGCAAGATCCTGCGGATTCTCGATATCGGGGGTGGCGCGGGCGAAACCGCACGGAAGCTGCTGGCGCTTGGCCATGCGGTCGAGATCGTGGTGCCGTCGCCATTCCTGGCGGAAAGGTGCCGCAAGAACGCTCGGCAAGCCAAGATCCACGAAATGATGTTCGAGGATTTCGACAGCGCAGATCGGTTCGACATCTGCCTCTTTTCGGAAAGCTTTCAGTATATCCCGATGCGCGCAGCGTTGGAAAAATCGCGCCGCCTTCTTGCCGCTGACGGCGCGATCCTGATCTCCGACTGCTTTCGCTCGGATGCCTATTCCGGGCGCAGCGACCACGGTGCCCAGCCGGGCGGCGGGCATCCCGTGTCGCAGTTTAGCAACATCGTCGAGGAGATGCCCCTGACCATCGTTTCGGAGGAAGATATCACCCTCGCCGTGGCGCCCTCGATTGATCTGGAACAGCAGTTCTTCAACGTGATCGGCCACGGCGTGGCCCGTATCGACGATGAGATGTCGGCGAAAAAACCGGCGGCGCGCTGGGCGTTGGCGCGGTTTCTCGGCCTGTTCGTGCGAGGCAATCGCAAGGCCGCGCTGATGCAGCGCCTGACCGGGCAGACCCGAAGTGCAGCCGCGTTCGAACATTACAACCGGTATCTGATGGTGCTTTTACGCGCGCCCTGAGTTGCCGCCCGGACTTGCGCCAAGACGCCCCGCCGCCTATCGCTTGGGTTGTGTAGAGCTGGAGGCTAGGGCGAATGATCCATCCGGTCATTCTTTGCGGCGGATCGGGAACCCGGCTCTGGCCGCTGTCACGACGCAGCTATCCCAAGCAATTCGTTCAACTGACCGGGCCCGAAACCCTGTTTCAGGCCTGCGCGCGTCGACTTTCCGGGTCGGGCTACGCGCCGCCGACCATCGTCACCGCCTCCGATTTTCGCTTTATCGTGGCCGAACAGCTGACCGCTGCGGGCATCGACCCCGGCGCGATCCTGCTTGAACCCGAGGGCCGCAACACCGCGCCTGCGGTTCTGGCCGCAGCGCTTCATATTTCGCAGACCGACCCTGGAGCGATGTTGCTGGTGGCGCCGTCGGATCATGTCGTGCCCGACACCGCAGCGTTCCAGCGCGCGGTCGAGGCGGGCGCAGCGGCAGCGCGGGCGGGCGATCTGGTGACCTTCGGTGTGGCGCCCGATCGACCCGAGACGGCGTATGGGTATCTGGAATTATCGGCGCCTCCGAGTGCTGGGCAGGCGGGCAGATTGGCGCGCTTCGTCGAGAAGCCTGCAGCGGCCGAGGCGCAGGCGATGCTCGAGGCCGGGTGCTATCTCTGGAACTCGGGAATTTTCCTGTTTTCCGCCAGGGCGATTATCGACGGGTTCGAGACGCACGCGCCGGGGCTTGTCGGGCCGGTCCGCGATGCCGTCGCCGGTGCGTTACCGGACCTGGGCTTCCTGCGTCTCGACAAGGCTGCCTGGAGCCGCTGCGAGGCGATCTCGCTTGACTACGCGGTGATGGAGCGCGCGACCAACCTCGCCGCCGTGCCGCTGGGCTGTGCCTGGTCGGATCTGGGCGGCTGGAACGCGGTCTGGACGGCGACCGCACCGGATGAGCATGGCGTCGTGACATCAGGGGCGGCGACAGCGCTTGATTGCCGCGACACGCTACTACGCTCGGAAAGCCCTGATCTCAGGCTGGTCGGGCTTGGCCTTGAAGGCATCGTCGCCATTGCGATGCCCGATGCGGTACTGGTCGCGGCCAAGTCGCGGACCTAGGATGTGGGCCAGGCCGTGGCGGCCCTGCGCACACAAGGCGCGCGCCAGGCCGAGCAGTTTCCGCGCAGCCACCGGCCCTGGGGCTGGTTTGAAAGCCTGGTTGTGGGCGAGCGGTTTCAGGTCTAGAGGATCGTGGTGCATCCCGGCGCCGCACTCAGCCTGCAAAGCCATCTGCACCGGTCCGAACACTGGATCGTGGTCAAGGGCACGGCGCAGGTGACGATTGCCGATGAACAGAGCGTGGTCAGCGAAAACCAGTCGGTCTATGTGCCGTTGGGCATCAGGCACCGTTTGGAAAACCCCGGCAAGGTGGCGATGGTACTGATCGAGTTGCAGACCGGTAGTTACCTCGGCGAGGACGATATCCGCCGATTCGAGGATGTCTATGCGCGGGGCAACGAGACGTGAGGCAGATCTTCGCAGAAAATTCTGGCTGTCACGGCGGTTGCAGCGAATGATCGCCGCCAGCGGATTTCGCGACTACGACGCGCGCTGGCGCTATCCGGACGAGATCGACCTTGTGGGCATGCGCGACGTCGGGCTTGGCCTTGGCACGCAGATGTGTCGCCATGGTCTTAGCCCAGCCATCGTGCTTGGCCACGATTTTCGCAGCTATTCCGAGGCAGTAGCCGGGGCCTTGACGCTTGGACTGATCGAGGCCGGGATCATTGTGCATGACATTGGCCTGGCAGTGTCGCCGATGGCCTATTTTGCGCAGTTCCATCTGGACGTGGCGGCTGTGGCGATGGTCACGGCCAGTCACAATCCGAACGGCTGGACCGGCGTGAAGATGGGCTTTGCGCGGCCATTGACGCATGGCCCCGAGGCGATGGGCGAGTTGCGCGACATCGTTCTGGGCGGGTTGGGCGCGGCGCGTTCTGGTGGGGCGCATGTCGCTACCCCTGGTATCCGCGCAGCCTATCTTGACGATCTCTGTGGTGGCTACCGCCTGTCGCGCCCGCTCCGCGTCGTCTGCGCCACCGGCAACGGCACGGCAGGGGCTTTTGCGCCTGAAATGCTGACGCGGATCGGCGCCGAGGTGATCGGTCTTCACACTGATCTTGACGCCACATTCCCGCACTACAATCCCAATCCCGAAGCGCTGGAAATGCTTGCCGACATGGCCCGCGCCCAGCAGGATGCGGGCGCCGATCTGGTGGTCGGCTTTGACGGCGATGGCGACAGGCTGGGTGTGGTCGATGACTGCGGCGATGAGATATTTGCCGACAAGCTGGGCCTGATCCTGGCGCGCGACCTGATCGCGGCGCATCCCGGCGCGCGATTTCTGGTCGATATCAAGTCGACCGGGCTTTTCGCCACGGATGCGCGATTGCGGGCGGGCGGTGCTACGGTCGAGTATGGCCGTACCGGCCACAGTCACATGAAGCGGCGGATGCAGGAGATCGAGGCGCTTGCGGGGTTCGAGAAATCGGGACATTTCTTCTTTGGCCCGCCACTTGGGCGCGGTTATGATTGCGGGCTGCGGGCGGCGCTGGAGATCTGCAAGATGCTGGACCGCAACCCCGGCAGACGGCTGTCCGATCTGAGCGCAGAACTGCCCGCCTGTTACACGTCGCCTACGATGTCGCCCGCTTGTCCGGAAACCGAAAAACGCGGCGTTGCGGACCGTATCAGGGCGGTATTCGAGGCGATGGCGCTGCGCGGTGAAAGCCTCGCCGGGCACCAGATCGTCGCGATCCACACTGCCGATGGCGCGCGCGTGGCGCTGGACCACGGTGGCTGGGTGCTGGTGCGCGCCTCGTCGAACACACCCAATCTGGTGGTGGTCTGCGAAAGCCCCGACAGCCAGGCCGACCTCAAGGCAATCTTCGGGGCAACCGATGCGATCATCCGGGATGAGCCGTCGGTGGGTGATTACGATCAGCGGCTGTGATGCCGGGGCCAATGGCAGGCCACCGCCCGCTCAGACACCCACGTCGGGCCCGTCGCAGCGCAAAGGCTCGCTGCTTTTGCTGACCTCGTAAAGCTCGGTTTCGGCGGGATCATTCTCGAACCGCGCGGCAAGGCTGCCGTCCGCTTCCCAAAAGCTCCAGCACTGCGGTTCGATATCGAAAGCGTAGACAAAGCAGATCAGATCATCCTTTTCGTACCAGATCCCTTCGGCGCATTCGCCGTCGAGAAAGGTCCAGATCACCTGGCGGTTCGGCAGATATTGCTCGGCGCCATAGGCGGTGCCTTGATTGGAATAATAAAGCGTCCGGCCCAGAACATAGGCTTCGAACTCGGTGGCCGACATCGGGGTCTGCGCCGCCGCCGGAGCGGCCAGGAAAACAAGAAGGCTGACAAGACTGAGGCGCATGTTCGGGGTTCCGCATGTTGGCAAATGCAAGAATGGCAGAGCAGGGCTGACCTGACCAGACCGCGAATCGGGTCAGGCACCCGGCGCGCGATGCGTCGGCTCAGTCG